>JBEKFT010000172.1:0-4852 GCA_050013175.1 Verrucomicrobiota bacterium | reverse complement strand
AAAGACCCGTGTTGCAGTCCGCCCTCCAATCGAACTGCAACACCACCAGAAAGACATCCATGTTAATTCGACAAATCTCCCGAAGAGAGTTTGCCAAACTCAACCGTTGTCTGCTGACGGCCGTCGTCTGCCTGGGCGCGCAGGCCCTGTTGCGAGAGGACGCCGGCGCATTTCCGATCTACACGCTCTCGGATGGAAACTCCACCCTCGACCTGGATCTGACCGGTCAAAGCGGCATGGTGAACTGGACCGTGGACGGCCGCGATCAGTTGAATCGGGATTGGTTTTCATATGCCATCGGCAACTCCGGTGGTGGAGTTACCCTGGACGGAATTGGCAGCCCGTCCGTGATCCAACCCAATGCAACGACTCTCGATGCCACGTACGCCGGCGGCCGTTTCAGCGTCGAGGTGCTCTACACCCTGACCGGAGGAGCCTCCGGAAGCGGATCCGCCGATATTTCCGAGGAGGTCAAGATTCAGAACCTGACTTCCCGCGCGCTGAACTTTCGATTTTATCAATATGCGGACCTCGCTTCATCGGGAACGGTCCAGTTCGGAAAAGACGGGCAAGGTCTTGTCGATGTCGCAAGCGTGACCGGCGGCACCGCCGGGGGCGCGGAGACTCTGGATGCCGTGTTGAAGCCGGGCGCGGATCGCGCCGTGTCGGGGCTCGAAAGCCTCTCACGCTGCGGTGATCCTTTATCCGAATGGCGGCGGAATTGCCCGGAGCCGTCCACAAACGCCGGCTGGGCGTTGGAATGGGATCGCGCGATTGCGGCAAATGGGACATGGACCCTTACTCAGGACATCGCTGTGACCCCGGTGCCGGAGCCGTCGGCGGGGCTTTTGATCTTCGCCGGAGCGATCGCGTCCTGGAAGTTTTTAAAACGAACCTGACCGGCCGCCATTCTCTCAACGCAGCGTGCGGGCGGCCTACGCCTTTTGGGTTTTCTCATAGACCACCAGTTCATCCCGGCCACGGAGGTCGCCGGGATGGTAGCGCGGAATCGGGAGCTCCAATTGTTTGAACGCGACCGGAGCGGTTCTCTTATCGACAAGGCCGACGGCCACCGCCACTCCATAGATGATGGCTTCGGGGCGGGGGGGACATCCCGGAATATAGAAATTCACCGGGATGACTTTTTCGACCGGCCCGAGCACGGAGTAACTGTCATGCCAAATGCCGCCGCCACAGGCGCAGCCGCCGACGGCGAACACGAGCTTCGGAGCGGGCATGGCTTCATAAGCGCGTTGCAGCGCCCGGGCCGTCGAGCGCATCGCGGGGCCCTGGCAGAGCATGACGTCCGCGTGGCGCGGAGAACCCACAAGCCTGATGCCGAACCGCTCGACGTCGTAATACGGGGTGAGCACGTTGAGCACTTCGATGTCACAGCCGTTGCAGCCGCCGCTGTTGGCATGATAGACCCACAACGACCGGCCGAACATTTTCTGGCAAAGATTCTTCAGCATGGCCTTTTTTTCATTTCAACGTCCTGGAACACGTGCGGCGCATCTCTAGTCCAGTTCGATCTGGATGTCGTCCACCACCGGCTCGTTCTCGAGGTAAGAGCGGGAATGGAACACCCAGCGTTCGTTTTCCAAATCGTCTATCCGGTAGCCTTTCAACTTGAGTTGTTCCAACACCGAAGGTTCCTTGAAACAGCGGCCGCACCGCTGGCAGGTGCTCATGAAAAGGTCCAGCCGTTGCTGGAGGTCGCCGATGTGGTTGGTGGCCGTTTCGAACTCCGGGCTCATCGTGATCGCTTTCTCGGGACACACCTCCGCGCAGCGCCCGCAGTAGGTGCAGCGGCGGCCGAGATACTTCAGGATTCGGATCTCCTGGCAAACGTCGAACACGAGAATCTCCCGCGCCGGACAATTGTTCGCACAGCCCGCGCAGCCGATGCACTTCGCGGCATCGAAGATCGGCCGGCCGCGGAAATTCGCCGGCACCGGCCGGGCTTGCGCCGGGTAGGGCAGGGTCACCCGCCCCGCCTTCAGGCAAATCCACGTTTCCTTGATTTTGCTGGTTAGCGACATGGCAAAACCCTTTCGTTTTCGATCGCCTCATCGAGGCTGTTTGTCGGTTCAATATCCATAGGCCGCGAGCACCAGCGCCGCCAGCGCCACCAGCAGCAGCCCGGCGAAATAGCGGAGGGCCTGGTCGATCCGGTAGCGCGCGTGAGTGGCCGCCACCAGGGTGACCAGCAGCACCAGCACCCCCACCTTCGCCCAAAACAACAGCCAGCCCAGCGGGAAAACAAACGCCGAACCCCAGGGAACGAACAAGGCCACAAACAGCGCGCTATGAACGACCAGCCGGGCCATCTGCGCGTACTTGAACAGCGCCAGTTTCGGCCCCGAATATTCCATGAGCGGACCTTCCATGAGTTCTGTTTCGGCCTCGGAGGTGTCGAAAGGCACCCGCTGCACAAACGCCTGGAAGGACAGCACCATCACGCCCGCCATGATCACACCCGACCACGGAAAACCGTCAGCGGAATAAACCGACCCCTTCAAGACGGCGTCGAGGCGGAACGACTGCGTGTGGAGGACGCCGATGAGGAGCGCGATGGCGAACAAGGGTTCCAGGGCAATCATCGCCATCATTTCACGGCTGATGCCGATGATCGAGTACGTCGATCCGGCGGCCAGGCCCGCCAGCAGCGTGCAAATGCCGCAGAACGTCAGCAGGTAGATCAATAGAATCACGTCACCCACCCCGTTCATCGGAATCCCCAGGCCCATCGGCACCAGACCCGCCACCGTCACCACCGTTGCCAGCGACAAATAGGCCGCGGCCCTTTGCACGCCGGGCGATTCGCCCGATTCCAAGTCCTCCTTGCCCAGCAGCTTCAGCAGATCGAAATAAGGCTGGCAGAGCGGCGGTCCTCTTCGGGATTGGACGACCGCCGTCACTTTGCGAAGCACGCCTTCACACAGCGGCGCCACCAACAGGACAAGTCCCGCGTTGACGGCGACTCCGGGAATGATCCACAGAACGTTCATAACAACGCGGTCGGCGGCGCCGACACCTTCGTCTGCCGAAAGATCCGGCTCTCCACCGGCCCGAATCGATTCGCGCGACTGGATACGCCCCTGAACCCGCGGGCGCGAGAACCTGCGTGACACGCCGTTGGCCGCGAATGCTTCGGCTTTCGACAGGCGGTTCTCATGTCCTCCACCTCGCCAGTCGCGACAGTTCTTCCGCGGACCAGACCTTTGTCGTACCCGAGTTCAGATCCACGGTCTCGAGCCGATCGGTGCACGAAAAGCACGGATCAATGCTGCCCAGCGAAATCGTCATGTCCGCCAGTTGCTGATCTTGAATCATCGCCGGCACCGCTTGCAGGTTCTGGTAGGTCGGCGCGCGCACCCGCCATCGGCGCGGACGGTTGTTCTCGCCCGTGATCACGAAGTGATGCGACTCGCCCCGCGGCGCCTCGACCGAGGACACCCCCAGCCGGCCGGCCGGCAACTCATCCTGGATCGACAATTGAATCGGGCCGTCTTCCATTTTCTCCAGACACTGGCGCATGATCTTGATCGACTCGAAAACTTCGTTCGCTCGGACCACGATGCGCGACCAGACATCGCCGTCCTGGGTGGTGATCACTTCGAAGTCCACCCGGTCGTAAGCGGCGTAGGGATGATCGCGGCGACAATCGATGCCCACGCCCGCCGCGCGCGCCATCGGGCCGATGAGCGCCGCTTCCTTCACCAGTGTCCGGTCGGCGACACCGATGCCGCGGGTGCGCTTCTGGATATTCCTGTCCTCGAGCACCGCGGCGGTCACCGCCCGCCACTCCGCTTCCAGCCGGTCGAGCACCTGCCGGAGTTCGGCGCCCAACTCCGGCGTCAGGTCCCGGTGGACGCCGCCCACGACGCACAGGCCGTACGTCTTGCGGTTGCCGGTGATCTTCTCCGCGATCCACATGACCGGTTCGCGAATGCGGAAGCTCTGCATGAACAGCGTGTCGAACCCCACGATGTGACAGGCCAGTCCGACCCAGAGCAAATGACTGTGCAAGCGCTCGAGTTCCAGCATCAGCGTGCGCAGGAATTCCGCGCGCGGCGGCGCCCTGAGGCCGGCGGCGCTCTCCACCGCCTGCGCGTAAGCGACGTTGTGAACACAGCCGCAGATGCCGCAGATGCGCTCCGCCATCACCGGTATTTCATTGTAGGTGAGCACGGATTCCGCCAGCTTTTCGATGCCCCGATGCACCATGAATCCCCGGTATTCACAGCCGCGCACCGTCTCGCCTTCGACATACAGCCGGAAGTGCGCGGGTTCATCGAGGGTGGGATGAAACGGGCCGAACGGCACCACCACGCACCCCTCCGGCGGCTCGTCGAAATCAAACTCGCGCTCGCCGTCGAATCCCTCGGGAACCGCGTTCCAGGGCACATCTTTCCGGAGAGGATGCGCGCCTTCGGGCCAGCCGTCAGGCAGCACCAGCCGTTTCGGATGCGCGTGTCCAACCGGTTCGATTCCCACCAGGTCGCGGAATTCCCTCTCGGCCCAATTGGCCGCAGGCACCGCGTCCGAAATGCTCTCCACGCGGGGAGGATCCGGCGGCACGAAAACCAGGATGCCGCACAACAGGTGTTCCCGGTCGAACGCGAAGGTGTGCGCGACCATGAATTGCCCGGAAAAAGGACGGTCATCCGCGCCGATGCCGGTGATGTACCGGCCGTCGAGGTCGCGGAAGACAAACCGGCAGACTTCTTTCAGCGCCGAAGGCTCCACGAACACGAACAACCTGTCCTCTCCGGGCAGATCGGCCCGCTGGATGGCGGGACCGAATTTTTCCTTCAGTTGATTGAGCTTGTCGCGGGCAATCATGTCT
>JBEKFT010000171.1:0-4875 GCA_050013175.1 Verrucomicrobiota bacterium | reverse complement strand
CCGCGATTTGCCGGGATTCAGCGTTCAAGCGAGACTGGACGCCGCCGGCGCCGACACGCCCTGGGGAACGTTTCAACGGGGACAGGCCTCGATCCGGCTCATTCCGGCAACCGGCAACGCACTCTCGTCGGCGGAAATCAGTTTTCAGGCCGAAAGCGCGCAGACACCCGGGGTGGCCATCACCAACATGACATTGATACTGCACCTCGTTGCGGCGGGGCCTGATACCAACGCGGTCCAGGCTGATCTGGACGTGACTGCGGCGCGCGTGGAAACGAAATGGGGCGGAGCGGCACAGGCCCATTTGGAGACCCAATGGGTCCGCTCGATCACGAATGCCATCCCGCTTTCCGGCCGGGGCAGCCTGGAACTGGCGCAATTGGAAACGCGCTGGGGCAGCGCGGGAGGCATTCGATTCACCGCCAATCTTTCCCCTCCCGACCGCTCCCCGCTCTCATCCGGTGAAGCCGTGACGGGCTGGTGGACAAACCTGGTCCCCTATGCGTTCTCCTGGAAATGTCGGCTGACCGGGCTGCGCTCCTCCCGGCTGGAAGCCGACGAGCTTCTGTGCGCAGGCCAGTGGCGCGCACCCGATCTGCACGCCACACGAATCTCCGCCCGGCTTTCCAGAGGCACGCTGAATGCCCAGGCGCGCCTCGAAGTGTCCACCCGCCAACTCGAGTTCAGCGGCTCGTCCGATTTCGATCTGCAACAGATTTCCCCCCTGCTGACCGAAAAGAGCCGGGATTGGTTGTCGCAATATTCCTGGATCACTCCACCCCGGCTGCAGGCCGAAGGAACCCTGATCCTGCCCGAGTGGACGAACCGTCACCCGGACTGGCGTCGCGACGTGAAGCCGACCGTCCAGTTGCGCGGCCATTTTCACATCGAAAACGGCACGTTCAGGAAAGTGCCGGCTTCCACGGCAGACTCGCACTTCTATTACTCGAACGAAGTCTGGCGCCTGCCGGACCTGGTCGTCACGCGCCCGGAGGGACGCCTCGAACTGGCCCTTGAATCCAGCGAATGGACCCGCGACTATTATTTCCGCATCCACAGCACCATGGACGTCCGGGCGCTGCGGCCCTTGCTCGAACCCAACCAGCAGCGGATTTTCGACCTCGTCGCGTTCACACGGCCGCCGACCCTCGACGGCGAGGTCTGGGGACGCTGGTACGAGCCGGACCGGATCGGGATCAGGGCGCATGCGGCCCTGGACCATTTCACAGTGCGCGGGGAGTCCGCCGAGTCTTTCCAGGCCGATCTGGAATACACCAACCGGTATCTGACACTGATTGAGCCCGGGCTCGTGCGCGACCAGGGGACCCAGCGGCTCTCCGCGAGCCGGGTGGGTGTGGATTACTCCGGGCAGAAGGTGTACCTGACCAACGGTTTCAGCACTGCGGACCCAGCCGTGGTGGCGCGGGCCATCGGCCCACACGTCAGCCGCGCCCTGGAACCCTATCGCTTTCTGAAACCTCCCACCGTCCGCGTCGAAGGGGTCATCCCGCTTCACGAGGAGAAGGATGCGGACCTGCATTTCGACGTGGACGGCGGCCCGTTCGAGTGGTTCAAATTCAGGGTGCCGCACATCTCCGGGAGAGTGGACTGGGAGCAGGAGCGGCTGACGCTCAAAAATGTCCGCACGGACTTTTACCACGGGACCGCATCGGGCAACGCGGAATTTGACTTTCATCCGGAACACGGAACGGACTTCCACTTCGGCGCGGCGGCCGCGAACGTGGATCTGCACCAGTTGATGGGCGATCTGTCCTCAAAATCGAACCTGCTGGAAGGCAGCCTGACGGCGGAACTGGCCGTGACGCGCGCCAATTCGGGAGACTGGCAGAGCTGGCAGGGCCAGGGGCGCGTCGGCCTGCGCGACGGATTGATCTGGGAAATTCCCATCTTCGGCATTCTGTCGGCGCCGCTCGACGCCATAATGCCGGGCCTGGGCAGCAGCCGGGCCAGCGAAGGATCCGCGTCTTTCGCCATCACGAACGGAATCATCTCGACGAGCGATCTGGAGCTCCGGGCCTCGATCATGCGGCTCCAGTACTGGGGGAACATTGATTTCAAAAGCCGTGTGGATGCGCACGCCGAGGCCGAGTTGTTGCGCGACACCTGGGTGGTGGGCCGGGTTCTGAGCATGGCCCTCTGGCCGGTCAGCAAGCTGTTTGAATACCGCATCACGGGAACGCTGCACGAGCCGAAGATCGAGCCGGTTTTCTTTGTCCCGCGACTCGTGTTCCTGCCGTTTCATCCGCTCCGCACCCTGAAGGACCTGGTGCCGGAGGAGCCGGATCTGATGCAAACCAACGCGCCGGCCCCGTGGGCGCCCTGACCGGTGCTGGAATAATCGGATTGAGTTTGCCGGCCCGACCGGATAATTCTCCCCCATGCGCCGGCGCCTGTCTCTGACCCTGCTGTGCTGCCTGCTGGGGGCGCCCGTCCCCGCCTCGGCGGCGACCGGGCGCGTCATCAAAGTTCTGCCCCAGTGGCTGGATCTTCACGGCCGTCACTCTCTGACGCCGAGTCTTTACGATCGCGACGCCTATCAGGCCAATTTGAGGGCCCATCCCAAGCTGCGCTCGGGGCTCCGTTTCTACGTTCAGTGGAAGGTCCGCGGAGCCGCCTACTCGCCGTTGAAGCTGCGCCTCGAACTCCGGGGAATCGCCAAAGGCAACCTGCCGACCCAGCTCGTGCTCGAATATGATGTGAAACCCGGCGGCTGGTTCAGCCATTGGACGTCGCTGCCGGTCACAGGCGAGGAATACCGGAAATTTGGCGACCTCTCGGCATGGCGCGCGACCTTGTGGGAAGGTGGCCAACTGCTCGGCGAACAGAAGTCCTTTTTGTGGTGACCGCGGGAATCCAGTGAGGCGGATGCGGGGACGGGGATGGGGCCGTTGGTCCCTGCCTGATCGGCGCGCAATCGTTCAGGACGCCTGGCGTTTTTCCTGAGTGTGCAACGCCTGCTCGTAACACGCCAGAGCTTCGGTGAATCGTTCCATGCGATTGTACAACCCGCCTTTGTACAGGTAGGCGATCGTCATGGAGCTGTCGGCGGCGATGGCCCGATCGTAACACTCCAGCGCTTCCTTCGATTTGCGCAGCCGTTCCAGGGCGGTGCCTTTCTTGACCAGCGCATCCGTATTCCGAGGATCCGCGGCGAGCACTTCGTCGAAAGAAGCGATGGCTTCGTCCAGCTTTCCCTGGTTCAGGAAGGACTGGCCCCTGGCCAGCAGCGCCGCGGTGGGAGAGGCCGCCGCCTCCGCCCCGGCACCTGCCGGAACCGGGGCCGGAGTCCCATCGGCAGGCTGCAAATCGAGGATGTTGTTCGCCGCCGAGGGGTCGTTCAAGGACGGACGCGAAACGCGTTCGAGTTCCTGGATGCGCTTTTCCAGCCGCTCGATCGCGGCGAGCAGACGGACGCCGGACTGCTCGGGCGTCCCGAGTGTCGCCAGGGAGTTTTCACCGGCTTCGAGAGCAGCCATGGCGCGGAACGGGCTCAGGCCGTTTTGCACGGAGAGCGCGGAGGAAAGCGAGGTGAAGCGGTTCACGGCGCGCCATTGGAAATACGCGGTGAGCAGCACCGCCAGACAGCCCAACCCCGCGAATGAACCCACCACGATCATCATCGTCCGGTTCGCGTGCTGCACGGCATCGAGTTCGTTGGTGCGTTGGACGTTCAAAGACTGTTCGATGGTCTCCAGCCGCTCCGTCAATTCCTTGGAAGTCCGGGCGCTCGCGTCCTCGGACTGTTGCCGGTTTCGCTCGATGGCCAGAAGGGCTTCATGAATTTGCTCCTGAAGCTGAAGGTAAGCGCGCAGGGATTCATCCGGGCCGGCGCTGGAGTCGGCCGCGACCGCGGCGGAACCCGGCGCGATGTTGGTGGCGCCGTCGAGGCCAAAGCAGGAACGCGACAGCGAAAGGCAGAGGCCGACGGCCACGATCAGGATTCGATACGGCGCTTTTTTCATGATGAAACCGGGTCCGAGGGTGGGCGGTGGCTCGCAGGTTGTCAAGCTGGGCGTGTTCACAGCCGCGACCCTTCGTTGACACGGCCGGATCGTCCGTTTAGTTTGCCGTTCATGTCTCAGTTGCCGTTCGAACTGCTGCTGGCGCTGCGGTACTTGCGGCCCAGGCGAACCTTTGTCTCGGTCATCACCCTGATTTCCGTGCTCGGAGTTGCCCTGGGCGTTGCCGTGCTCATCATCGTCATCAGCGTCATGAGCGGTTTCGACCAGCAGATGCGCGACACCATCCTCGGGTTCAACGCCCATTTGAAGGTGGTGGAACCCGGTCAGACGATGACGAACTATCCCGCGGTCATGAAGAAGGTCGCGTTGGACCCCGACGTGAAGGCGGTCGCGCCGACGATCATCGAACAGGTGCTGATGAAAACGCAGCCGTCCGCAGGCCAGCCGATTGCGTTTGCCCCGACGGTCCGCGGAGTTGACCCGGAGGCCGAAGCCCGGGTCAGCACGCTCCCCACGAGCATCGTGGAAGGCAAATTCGACGTCGGCGGCCGCGGCATTGTGATCGGCAGCGTGCTCGCGCACAGCCTCGGCCTGGAGGTCGGCGATCGCGTGAACATCTATTCCCCGGGTGAGCTGGCCAAAATGGAAAAAGGCCGCACCCGGGAGGAACAGGAGGCCATTTTGCCGGACGAATACGAAGTGCGCGGGATCTTCGATGTCGGCTATTATGAATACAATGCCATGGTCGTCGTGGTCTCGCTCGAGAACGCCCAGGACCTGTACGACATCGGCGACAGCGTGCAGGGGCTGATGGTGATGGTGCGCGACCCCTTCGCCGCTCCCAGGGTAAAGGAGCAATTGGAAAAGTCCCTCGGCCCGCGTTACGCGGTCA
>JBEKFT010000170.1:0-4899 GCA_050013175.1 Verrucomicrobiota bacterium | reverse complement strand
GGAACCATTTGGCCGCCTGTCCATATTCCTGCGGCACGCCCAGACCCGCCTGATAGCAGAAGCCGAGATAACATTGCGCCACGGAATCGTTCTGCTCGGCCGCCTTGCGAAACCATGTCACCGCCTCCTGATAATCCTGCTGCACACCCTGGCCGGTCTGGTAGCAAACGCCCAGGTGGCATTGCGCCTGCGCGCCGCCCTGTTCGGCCGCCTTGCGTAATTCCTCAAAACTCTGCCATGCCTGGCGGTTCATGATTCGCTCTCAAGCTCGCGCATTCAAATCAATCCGGTTGACCAGGTGCAGCATAAAGTTCCAACGCTGAAATGCAAGCCGCGTTTGGCCCGGAGGGCGCTCGCGAGGATTGATGAGCCACTTCTTCAGACGATTTGGACACTACGTAGCGGCCCAGGTTCTTCAGACCCTTCCGAACCGCTGAAAAAGCCCTAAAGTTTCACACGCAGCTTCCGATATGCCAAGCAGGTGATGGAAAGACAAAAAGGGGCGGCGAAAGAGTGATCGAGGGACCTTTATGGAAATCGAGTTCAACCCGAGTCAGGTTACGAAGATGGAATTCAGCCAACCGATCGGGCGACGGGGCACAACCTCCGCTGCATCGGACTCGACGGCATTTTTCGCGTCCTCTTCAATGGCCACGTTCCTCCAGGACAAACTGAACGCCACCCCGCTGGTCCGCCAGGACAGTGTGGATCAGGCAATGCAACTCGCTTCCGACGAACACTATCCCCCCGATGATGTCGAGGAGCGGATAGCCGTTCTCCTGGCTCTGCACATCAAACATTAAGGTGATCCCCGTCAGCGTCGCACCCTGCATGTTGTTAATCCCTGGAAGTCGCCGCCTGACTTCGAAGCTCCCTTCCTGAAGCGCTCCAAGGGCACTCCACTCCCGCATCGGGGCCATCCCCGCGCCGGCGCCGGCCGTGCGGAAAACCCGTCCGTTTCCCCGCTGCCTGCATTCCTGAACCCGCAGCCAATCGCGTTGGAATTTTGAATCGTTGTGATCGGAATCGGGCGAAATCAAGCCCGGTCGGCCGGGGTGTTTGGGGCTCAAGTTCCTGCGGCTCGAGCCGAAGAGGAGGATGACGGCTTTTCTGTTGAAAAGCCCGGGCGTTCTTCATCGACACGAATGATTGCGGCAGCCGAATACGATTTCATCCGCCGGTTGGTTTACGATCGGAGCCGGATCAATCTGGGGCCGGATAAAGTGGAACTGGTGTGCAGCCGCCTGCGCAAGCGGGCGCGGGCGTTGCGACTGGAGGGTCTGGAG
Source organism: Verrucomicrobiota bacterium (assembly GCA_050013175.1). Lineage (GTDB taxonomy): Bacteria > Verrucomicrobiota > Verrucomicrobiia > Limisphaerales > BOG-1460 > BOG-1460. Next base: position 3,613 of record JBEKFT010000170.1, on the reverse strand, counting down.
GCCTACATCGAGCTGCTCCGATCCCCCGCGGGCGATGAAGAAATGACGGGCCTCATGGACGCGATCTCCACGAACGTCACCCATTTTTTTCGCGAACCGGACCACTTCGATTTCCTGAGGAGCACCGTCCTGCCGGAGTGGGAGGCGGCCAGGACGAGGAAGCCGGCGGATGTATTCCGTGCGTGGAGCGCCGCCTGTTCGTCCGGCGAGGAACCCTACACGCTGGCGATCACGCTGGCGGAGCATTTTAAAAACCACGCGGATCGCGATTGGAGGATCGCGGCATCCGACATCAGCACCCAAATGTTGAGCCGCGCGGAGGAGGCCATCTATCCGCAGGAACGGGTCAAACTGCCCGAGCCGGCATGGCTGCGCCACTACTTTCAAAGGGGCGTCGCCCAGTATGAAGGCACTTACCGTGTTAAACCGGACCTGCGTCGTCACGTCAGCTTCCACCACGTGAACCTGTTTCAAGCGTCCTACGAGTTCACGGACAAATTCGACGTCATTTTCTGCAGGAATGTGATGATCTATTTCGACAGGAAGACACAGAAGCTGCTCGTTCCCCGTCTCCGGGACCAGTTGACGCCGGGCGGTTATTTGATCGTCGGCCACTCGGAGAGCTTCATCGGCATCCATCACGCCCTGACAAACGTTCACCCGAGCATCTATCGGTGCGGACAGAGAAGTTGATTCACCATGCCCGTACCTTCGACATGGGTCATTCCACAAACCAAAAGGCGATCGTCGTTGGCGAGATCGCCAACATACTGACCGGCCAGTTGAAATCGTGTCTATGCGACGCCGGAGTGCCCTGGAACCAGGACTGACTCTTTGATCCCCTCTCCTCAGGGTGCAAGCAACAGCCGCCGCGCCGGGCAGTTGACCGTTTATGGAAACTCGGACATCATTGTTGCAGGTCACGTCGCGCTCCGGCGGCTGTGGCTGAGTTCTGGCGTCAGGCGAGTTTGCCCATGAGCCACCCGTGACAATCTAACAACGCAACTTTCCAATCAACATGCGAAGGGCGAATCGAGACGGTTTTACTTTGATTGAGTTGCTGGTTGTCATCGCCAGCATCGCCATTTTGGCGGCGATGCTCCTTCCCGCGCTTTCAAGAACCAAGAGTCAAGCCCAAAGCATCGCGTGCTTGAATAACCTGAAACAACTCCAATTGTGCTTTCATCTTTACGCCGCGGATAACAACGACAGCCTGCCTCCCAACAATTTAATTGGAAGTGGAAGGTGCCCAAGGTCGTCACCGTTCCGCGCGGCTCGGAACAACCCGTTGCCCCCAACGAATGGGATGATTACAACCGCTTGGAAGCAGGCTTCCTCCAAAACTTCAATTAAGGAATTGCTTCTCATCGGTTGGTTTGGAACGCGCAATCGCCGATGGGATTGTTAGCAGAGGATTGCCCAGCTATCCCGCCCCGCAAAGCTTTCGGCGCGTTCTGTTTTGATCCGCAATCAATGCCCTTCCGGGCGGGTGGACAATTCTCCTTTGCTGAAGGCGTAGAGGACTGCGTGGTTCGGCCCGATGTGAACGGCAAGCACAATCTCGTTGGTCGGATCGAGATAGTTGAAGGGAACAAACCCGGTGGTGGGCGCCTGGAGCCAGCCCCAACATTTCGGTGCGAGGGCGCATTTGTCCCCGAACTCGGACTTGCTGGCGAAGTTGTATTGGGGATGGGCTGCGCAGTAGCTCCGTGTTTCACTCACGAGCAAATCCGCAATCTGCGAGGCTTCCATCTCCTCCGCCATGCCCTTGACCCGGGTGTAGGCGCGCAATATGACCGGTAACAGAAGGGATGCCAGGATGGCAATGATGGCGAGCACGCAGAGCAGCTCAACCAAGGTGACACCTGTGCCTGGGGAACGCTCGTCACCAAACAAGCGACGAGGAGCAGATCGCTGGTGATCGGCCCGCCCCATAGCCGGGAGTGCACGCGGTTCTCTTGCATTCGTCGTTGACTCATTCCACCCCATACCGATTTGACTGGGAAGCCTCGGATTCCTCACGCTTGCCCGTGGGACCAGCGAACCCATTTCTGCCGCATGACAGTCTGCGCAACATCGGGCGAGAGAATGCAAAGAAATTCCCTGTCTGTCTGCAAACCCCTGCGGGTCAGCATCCGGGCAGCGCCTGTTTCTTCGGCGTGGTGCTGATCCCATACCAAGAAGAAGGAATGAAGACTCCTCTGGACAGTTCAAACTGACGGGTATAGGATCGCAACCGGGTTGGAACGCCGACAGCCTTTGTCGCCCCTGCGCTTCCGGTGGAAGGGTTCGTTTCCAATTCGTGACGTTTGACCATGCCAATTGAAAGCACAGAGTTTTTGAGTGACAGAGTGCGTGTCCATTATCGGTGCAGGATGCCGTGGGCAACTCCTGACCAGTACGCTGTTGCGGAAGTGTTTTACGATTCAATGATTTCACTACCTGCCCCGCCGCCTTTGAATCAGGGCCACAATGAACGCCGGCACGAGTGGGAAGAGTCGGTTAGCAACCCAGGTCAAGACGTGATTATTTCATTTCATTTTGCTGAATGGCAGGAGACAGATGATTTTCCCATGCAAGCCCTGATCGGCGGCCCGTACTTAGGGACGCTGGAGGGGGCCGCCCAAGCGCCCACTCCATTTGACCGAAAAGCCGCCTGACACCGCGCTGGATGCCGACGCGCCGGGCAGTTGGTTAAGCCGGAAGTCAAGCAGCTTTCCGTGTTGTCGTGGTTCCGTGAAGCGCCAGATCGTAATGCTGCCTATCAAATCAACGCCAGCCAACGGCACAAAGTCGGACGGCTGACATTGAGGGTCCGGCAGATGAGCGCAGACTCGATCAGTGAAGCGAGCCGCCGCCGCCCCGCTTCTCGGCCCGGTGCGGGGCGACAATTTGCACGCGCGCCTCACGCTCAATTGAGCTCGCCGGCGGCGGTGGGTGACATTGGGCGCGCTGCGACGCGTTCTCGGTGCTCCCGGGTGCATCTTGACACTGTCCTTACCCGCAGACTCGAATTTGCTGCTTTCTAACGAATTTCACGGTTTCCCTCAAAATCAAGGACAGTGTCAAGATGCACCCGTGCTCCCGGTGGCATGCATTTTCCGGTTGATATTTTCTGATGGATTAGTAGTGTGGTTAAAGTTGGCTCAGTGAAACAGTAGTTTTTGAAATACGGTTTTGAAACGAACCAAACAAACAAAGGAATCCAAATGAAACTAAAAACCAAAGTCATTGCAGGCACCGCCACGCTGGCATTTTTAGCATTTGCTGCGGGCAACCTTCAAGGGCAACAAACAGTGACAAACCTTCTTACGATCACCGCGACGATCCAGGAGCAAGCCGGCACCAACATCAATGGCGCCGTCACTACGGTTGCGGCACCGATCAAATCCGCTTTTAACACGAAACAAATCCTCGCGTTTCTGGCCAAGGATGAATTTGAAGCCGGGAAGTATGCCTCTACCAACTTTCCTCCAGGCGCGAAGCTGGTGATAATAGTTAGTGATACTAATGCTAACTATTTTTGTCAGGTGGTGGACAAGCATAATAACTTCCTCGTTGATGCTTCCAACATTCTAAAGTTCCAAACCAACGCAATCATCCAACTTTATAG
>JBEKFT010000169.1:0-4906 GCA_050013175.1 Verrucomicrobiota bacterium | reverse complement strand
CCGCCGGCTCCAAAAACGCCGTCGCCAGCTCAATCAGCAGCGGTTCGTCGTCCACGACGAACACAAGAGGTTTTGCAGGCGCCTTCATTCCTGTATCCGTCGAGAGACTAACCACCCGTGCGGCGGCTGGCAAGGCCGCCTGTGGATTGGTAGTGCCCTAATTTGAAATTCTTTTTGGTTGGACGGCATTTGTCCAACCCCTCTGGACAAAATGTGAACAACTTTTTGAATAACGTGCGAACATGTTTTTGAGAACCTTAATTGACCGCAGGGGAAATACCACTCAGCATCGGCTCAGCTTTTTAGGGACTATGGCAAACATCCTGAATGACGCAGAGCTTAAAAAACTTCTAGGCAGCGTTATCGTCAATGGAGATGCGTCTTGCATAAAACCAAACTCATATGTCCTGAGGCTCGGTCCGTCGGGAGAATTTCTAAACTGCGGCAAAGAGTTCACGCTGGGAACGAAAAAGAAAGGGATTAAGGTTCAGCCTGGTCACTCAGTTGGCCTTACAGCCTTTGAAACTGTTGACTTTAGGCGTGATACGGTACGGAAGATTTATCCTGATCACGATCTTCATGCGATTATCAGCCCCTCAACAGATTTATCCCGCGAGGGAATTGTTGCTCCTACTACTCAAGTCGATTGTGGCTATCACGGGACGCTGAATTGGACGATCACCAACACCTCAAACGAAGAGCGCAGATTTCTGGCTCAGGAGAAGCTATTTCGTCTTACGATTTTCAAACTATCCCCGGGCGAAACGCCGCTTGTTCCATACAAAGGCGAATATCAAGAGAAAATGGGGTATGTCCGTTCCGAGCGCAAGGGCGCACCGACAGGAATGCGCGAAAACGAATGGGAAGATTCTCGTATGGAAGGGGGGCCGCAAGAATTGTTGGAGAATCTGATAAAGTCCGGTTATCCTTGGAACCTGCTCGGCCAGAGACTCCAGCAAATTGGGGAACAATTTGATACGGTTACAGAAGAATATGGGGACATTAAAAAATCCATGGATACACTGAAGGGGGATGTTGAGGGATTAAGAAGAGATTTACCCAATCAAATTAAGGAAATAGCACGAAACCTTGCTGTGGAAATTCATTCGCAGTGGTCTTCGTCGGGGTGGACTTCCCTTGGAGTTTTAGCGGGATTGGTGCTAACGATTGCCACTAACGATCCGGCAGTTAAATTTCTCAAAAACAATGGGGCAATAATTGGAATCCTGATCATGGTAATTTCTATTTTGATTAGGTTCTTGATCCCAAAAATTAGGAAAAAACACTGAACCTTACAAGAGGCCGTCGCGCTTCTTGAGATCAGAAACAATGCTGACGCGCACTGCGGTTTCGGGTGAAACAACCGGAGGAATTTCCAGCACAGCAACGAACCGCTCGTCCTTGTCGTCTTTGCCAGTTGGATGCGACCAAGCATAGGCGCGTTTGGCCTTTGGGTGTCCGGTCAGATCGAACACTTCAATGTCGCCTTCCCAAACGGTTTCCTCCCGAAACACTTCATGCACGGGCACTGTCTCGCTGTGAACCGCTCCGCATTTGTGCAGGTGCTCAACCGCGAGTTTGAGACGCGCCAAGTAGTCCTGTTTATTCTCCACAGCGTTCAGTTGGATTTTGAAACTCCAGAGAACCGGGGACGAGGCCGTCCCCCCGATATCGCCACCTTCATGAATTAGCCCTGGGTTCACATCCGGCGGCGCAGGACACCGCCATGGAAGGTCCGCCGGGTGGTCCTCCCGATGCGCCCGCGGGCCAATAACCCTTTGAAGTCGGAAGAGGCTGCGGCACTCCGTTGTGTCCGCAGCTTCTTCTCTTTATTTCTTGTCAGCTCCGTCCGTCTTTTCCTTCGAATCCTTTGGCTCCTCATTCTTATCACTGTCGGCTTTTACGTCCGGCGCCTGCTTCGCCCCTTTGAGGATGTCTTCCGCGGGCAAAATGATGGAAGTCAGATTCTGGCGGTAATTGGAAGCTCCCTCGCCTTCAGAGTTGACGGCGCGAATGACGAACACGCCGAGAATTCTCCCATCCGGCAGGAAGGCCGGGCAGCCGAGCGACGTGGCGCTCATCGTGGCGTCCGGAATGTAAAAGGTGCGCGGTTTCTGGATGACGGCGGCAATATGCTCGATGGAGGCCGCGTAAGCGCGGCTCGCGGCCTTGTTGAGGCGGTTGATCGTGACGACTTCATCCAGCACCTGCGCGGACCCGGACTTGCTCAGATCCACCGCGGTCATTGGACTGGCGGGCTTGGTTTTGGGCCGCAGAAACGCCAGGTCGAGGTCATTGTCCCGCAAGACAATCTCCGCCGGCAATTCCGTTCCGTCGTCGAGAAGCATCTTGATGTCGCTCACTTCCGTCTGGACCTTGTACTCCTGGGACACGCGCCGGTACATCTCCGCCGGATCACACGCCGAAAGCGCCACGACGGTCAGGCCGGAGGGATCCACGACGGTGCCGGTGATGTCCTGTTTGGATTCGCCCGACCGCCCGCCGGGGCCGGAGGCCTTGACGACCACCTCGACGGTGACGACGGCGAACCGGGCTTTGTTAAAAACGTCCCTTCCTTTCTCCGTGATATCGCTTGCGAACGAAAGGGCGATCCAGGGGCCGAGCAGGCCGAGGGCCGCAATCGTCAGATTCCATTTGAAGCGCATGATGTCCTTTCAATGAATGTTTACGTTTTCCAGTTCGGCTCCAATTCCAAAAACAGCGAGTGAATGCCGCGCAGCACCTTGAGGACGACCACGCTCCTTTTGGCTGAAGCCGTCTGTTCCAGTTGATGCCTCAGGTCGTCCACGTTCTCCACAGCGTGGCCGTCCACTTCCAGGATCAAATCCCCGACATCGAGCGAGCCCAGTTCGGCCCAACTGCCCGACTTGACCTCCTCGACCAGCGCGCCGCGCTGGTCCGGGTTCCATTGTTGCTCGGCATCGTCGAAAAACGACACGTTGCGCGCGGTGAATTCGAAGTCGTCGTTGCGATACTTCTTCATCTCCCGCTGCATCCGCGGGGAGCGGACCAGTTCAACGGGAACTTTGATCCTGGTTTTGCCGCGCAGGACGGTCAACTCCGCCGTTTTGCCGACGTCATATTCCCGGATCAGGCTGGAGAGCTCGTCCGCGTACTCCGGGCCGCTCGCCATCAGCTTCTCATCGTCCACGGCGACGATGAAGTCGCCGGGCTTCAATCCCGCCTTGGCGGCGGTGGTCCCGGCATAGACGCGTGTGATATAGAAGCCTTTCAGGGTCGGGTCGCCGAGTTGCCGCGCGATTTCGCGGCTCAGGGCCTGCGTCTCGACGGGCAACCACGCTTTCGTGACTTCCAGGCCCGGATCTTTCAGCTCCTGGATGCCCACCTTGACCACCGCCATGTAACGCGCCGCCTTGCGTTCGAACGTCGCGATCACCGGCACCGGGTCGGCCTGGCCATCGGTCAATGCGCGCGTCAGGCCGCTCAAACCCTGGAGGTTTGTCACCGCCGTGCCGTTGACTTCAACCAGGACGTCCTTGGGTTCGAGCGGCGGCTTGGCTTCACCGGCCGGGCCGCCCGGGCGAACGGAAGTCACCAGCACGCCATCGAGGCTGTCGCGTTTCATTTCCCGGGCTATCAGGAATGAAATGTTCCGCGCGGTCAGCCCCCAGGCTTTTAATTCCTGCTGCTGCGGATTCATCTCCCCTCGCTCCGTGGGTACCAGGCGCACCGTCCGCTCCTTGCCTTCGTGCTCGATTCGCGCGGTGACTTCCTTGCCGATTGGCAAGCCGGTGATCAATCGCATGAAATCGGGCAGTTCTTCATCAAATTTCACATCCGTGACGGTCCCGTTCAGTCGCAACAGCAAGTCGCCGGCTTCGATGCCGGCGTCGCCGGCGGGCGAGTGATCCAGTACGCCGCTGATCAAAACGCCATGTTCCTGTTGCGAATGCTTGAAGAGCGGCTGCACGTCGATCCCCAGCCAGCTTCGACGGATCCGGCCCGCAGCCATCAGTTCCATCGCCACGCTTTTGGCCAGATTGCCGGGAATCGCGCCTCCCAGACCGAAGCTGATTTCATTGATGCCGATGATTTCACCCCGCAAATTCACCAGCGGTCCGCCCGAGTTGCCGCCGTAAATGGCCGCGTCGTGCCCGATCCAGCGGACCAGCGCGCCGACATTTTCACCGTCCAGCCTGAATTGTCCGTAAGCGCCCCAGAACCGCGGCATGACCAGTTCCATGTTGCTGATGATGCCCAGGGTGACCGATTGCGAAAGGGCCATCGGGCTTCCCATCGCCAGCACGGAATCCCCCACCCGCATCGCCGACGAATCCCCAAATGCCGCCGGCTCAAACTCGCGCGGCTTGTCCGGCTTCAACCGGATGATGGAAATGTCCGTGAGCGGATCCGTGCCCACGAGTTCGGCTTCGACTTCTTTACGGTTCCACAGCGTGCAAAACATCCGTTTGGCATGCCCTGCCACGTGATGGTTGGTAATGATATACCCGTCCTTCGTGATGATCGCCCCGCTGCCAACCTCCTGCAATTTCATCTCGCGTCCCTCGCCGTATTCCGCCGAGACCACTCGGATGCGAACGAGAGCCGGTCGGACCTTCGCGATGGCCGCATCGATCCGGGCGCGCAAGTCCGGCGGAACTTCCCGCTCCTTCGCTCCGAGCGTCCCCGTCCGGCAAACCAGGATCAGCCCCAGCGACAACCACAAGCACCGGGACAGCCCTGACAAATCACAGCGGATCATGGGCGTTCCTTGTAGAGCAATGGTTCCAACTTGCAAGCCTCGAATGGATTACTGTCGCGTAGTTTTCAAACCTGGACTTTTTTGTAGTTTTCAAACCAGGACACTTTATTTGGGTCGATTGGTGAAAAGGAGCGCGGGTTTCTCTGTGGCAACCGGTGCAGC
>JBEKFT010000168.1:0-4933 GCA_050013175.1 Verrucomicrobiota bacterium | reverse complement strand
CTCGCGAAAAAAGGCTTTTATGACGGGACTTGCTTCCATCGAATCATCGACGGGTTCATGATCCAGGCCGGCGACCCCTTGACCAAGGACGCGGACAAGGAATCGGCCTGGGGCACGGGTGGCCCGGGCTACACGGTCCCGGGCGAGACCAACACCCGTTCCGATCGCTGTCACGTCCGTGGAGTCCTGTCGATGGCCAACTCCGGCAGCCCCGATACGGCGGGAAGCCAGTTCTTCATCTGCCTGGCGTCGCTCCCGCAACTGGACGGCGGGTACACGACATTCGGCAAGCTCATCAAGGGAGATGCGGTCCTGACGCGGCTGGGCAAGACGCCGGTCAAACCCAATCCGTATGATCCGCGCCAGGAATTGAGCCGGCCCATCAAGCGCGTCAGCCTCATCAGCATCCGAATCGTTCCCGCCAATTCCATCAAGTAACCCCGATTAATGACAAATCACCATGAATGAACTGGCTGCAATCAAAACCACTGAAGGCGAGTTGGTCATCGAATTCTGGGCGGACGTCGCGCCGAAGACCGTCGAGAATTTCAAAACGCTGGCGAGAAAGGGGTTTTACGACGGGACCTGTTTCCACCGGGTCATCAAGGATTTCATGATCCAGGGAGGAGATCCGTTGACCAAAGATGCGGCCAAGGAGTCGCATTGGGGCACGGGCGGTCCCGGGTACACGATCCAGGCGGAGTTCAACGACCATCCTCACGACCGCGGCGTGATTTCGATGGCCCGATCGCAGGATCCGGATTCCGCCGGCAGCCAGTTTTTTATCTGCCACGGCACCCCCCGGTTTCTGGATCATCAATACACCGCGTTCGGCAAATTGATCAAGGGTGACGACGTTCTGGAGAAAATCGCCACCACCCCCACGCATCCTCAGGACCGGCCTGACAAGCGCATCGGGATCGAGAGCATCCGGATCGTGGCCGCCGATGCGGTGAAGTGACCGGAGACGCAACGCGCCCGCGCCCCCCGGGATGTTCTGAAACCCGCATGCTGCCCCCCTTCAACGCTTCCGGCATGGACCTCGCGGAACTGGAAAAGCACTTGACGGCCTTGGGTTGTCCGCGGGAAAAGTCCGCCGAAATGGCGGCGCAACTCGACAGGCGCGCCAGGCAACTGGCCGGGCGGAAAGACCGCAGCTACGAAGACGCGCTGGGGCATTTGCTGAACCTCATGCGACAGGGATGGGCGGCGCAAAAAGAGAAACCTTGAAGTTTTGATCCGCGATCCCGCGCCGGCACGATTTTAGGTTGAACGCGCCCCTCCCACAGGTTCGTCGCAAATCAAAAATCGCTGATGATAAAACCCTGGAAAAAATCAACTCTGAGCCGCTCGGCGACTTCCGGATATTCAGCCTCCGCTCGGATCGCAAGATTTCGCCGCGCACAGGCAAGGAGCACGATTATTTCGTGATCGACTCCGTCAACTGGGTCAACGTCATCGCGGTCACGCCCGATCGGCAGCTCGTCCTGGTCGAGCAATACCGGCACGGGTCCAACACGGTTGAACTGGAAATCCCCGGCGGGCTGATGGACAAGGCGGACGCTTCGCCCGAGGCGACCGGCCGGCGCGAGCTGCGCGAGGAAACGGGCTACGAGGGCGGGACGGGGCGCGTGATCGGACAGGTTTTCCCGAACCCGGCCATCATGAGCAACACCTGTTTCACGCTGCTGATCGAAAACTGCCGTTGCACCCACCCGGTTGACTTCGACCAAGGCGAGGACTTGATCACGCGCCTGGTGCCCATCTCCGAGATCCCGCCGCTGGTGGCGGAGGGCAAGATCCGGCATGCCGTCGTCATTGCGGCGCTATACCATTTCGATCTCTGGCAGCGGGGATTGCGGGCTCCGCTCGCGCCTGCTCACACGCCGTGACCCCTTGTAGCCGCAATGTGAATGGGCGGATCCCTTGCCCAGTGTCGATCTCCGCCGTTTCACAATGGCCGTTGCGAAAGCTGGCAGCGGACCGGCCTTCACCCCTTGCCTGCCCGCACCTTTTCCTTTTTTTCCTCCAGACCAGCCTGCAGGGCTCTGCGCTCCCTGACCAGTTGCTGCTGCAACTGCGCCGTCTTTTCGGCGTCTCCGGAGACCGCCATCCTGTCGATTTCGGCACCCAGCGAGATTTCGCGCTCGGCGATCTTGGCGGCGTATTGGGACTCCAGCTCCGCCAATTCCTTCCGTTGTCCAGGTGTTAATTTGACGGAAGGGGCGGTTTTGTTCAATCGCTCCATCGCCAGTTCGTAAGCCGTTTTCATGTTGGAATTCCGTGTTGAGGTTTGAATGACGGACTCTCAGCCCTTTTTCCTCCAGGGCATATCGGGAAACTTTTCCGGCGGTTTGGCGGGAGGCAGGACCGGCTTCGCCATCTCCAGGTCGGGATCCGGTTTTAGCTCCGGATCGCGGGGCCCCTCCCTGGCCGAATCCGCCTTCCAGGAAGAAATCCGCGCCTGCACGCCATGGTGTTCGGCCTGGGCCTTGTCGCCGGCTTTCATGTAAAACAACGACAGGTTCGTATGCACCAACTGCTCGCCCGGCCTCAATGCCTCCGCCTTCCGCCCTTCCGCAATGGCCGCCGCGTAATCACCCTTTCGATAATACGCCATGCCCAACGCCAGTTGCGCCTCGAAATGCGCCGCGTCCGCTTCCAATACGCCTTTCAATTTGGCAATCGCGCCGTCGTAATCGCCCGTGCTGAAATCGAACATGGCGTCGTCGTATCGTTCCTGCAGAGAGGTCATAACTTTTGACAGGGCACCCTAGCGCACGACTATACTGTGGCGCAAGCATGCGTGAGGCGCGATACCAATCCGGCTTCAGCCGCCGCCTGTCACGAATCACACGCCGCCAACGATGAATTTGCCATTTCAACTGATCTCGACCGATTTCGACGGAACCATCTTCGCCGAGTTCGAGTCGCCGCCGATTCCGGAAGAGCTGCAGGGACTCTTGGGCGACCTGCAGAAGCGCGGCGCCAAGTGGGCCATCAACACCGGCCGCGACATGCTGAGTCTCATGGAAGCCCTGGAGCGGGCGCGCATCTCCGTCCAGCCGGATTATCTCGTGCTGGTGGAACGCGAGATTCACATCCATGACGGCACGCGGTATGTGGGTCTCGACAAATGGAATTCGGAGTGCGCGCGGGCGCACAACGACCTTTTTGCCCGGGTCCGGCCCGATCTGCCGCAATTGACGGACTGGATCAACGCGCGGTTCAACGCGACGATTTATGAGGATCCCTATTCGCCTTTTTGCCTGATCGCGGGAAACGACCGCGATGCCGACGCGATCCACGAATATCTGGACGCCTACTGCCGGGGCATTCCACACCTGAGCATCGTCAGGAACGACGTCTATACGCGGATGAGCCACGAGGCCTACAACAAGGGCACCGCGCTGGCCGAGCTGGCACGGCGGCTCGGCATCGGCGCAGCGCATGTGCTGGCCGTCGGGGACCACCTGAACGACCTCCCGATGCTGACCCATGCCTTCGCCCGAAAGCTGGCCGCCCCGCAAAACGCGATCGCTTCCGTGAAAACAGCCGTCACAAGCCAGCAGGGATACGTCAGCAAACTCCCGCACGGTCGTGGGGTGGCAGAAGCTATTGTGTTTCATCTCGGACATGCCCGCTCACAAACAGATTAAATGATCGACCTCGGAACAATGATTAACACATCTAATAAACATGTGTTGTTCGTCCGATGGCAATGTTAAAAATCATCTTAAGATGCTATGTATCAACAGGATACTTTTTAGATTAGAATTTGACTCCGTGGTGCCGGGTGTTAGTGTGTCACTGCAACGGGGTCACGCTGATGGACGGCGCCGACTGACCGGAACAGTGAAAAAGCGACACCTTCAATGAGCGATCCAAGCCTGACCCTCCCGACAGCGGGCGGGCCGCCCAAAACTTCAAAAATTTCCGAGGCAATCATCCGCATCGCCGGCAATTCGCAGGACGGCATTCAAGCCATCGGCGGTTTCCTGGCGCGGCTTGCCGGCCGCAGCGAGCAGGAAGTCATGACGTTCATGACGATCCCCGCGACGATTTCCGGGGGGCCTTCCATTTTTCAGGTTCGGATCGGTTCGGGCGAAGTCCTGAGCCCGGGCGATGAGGCGGACGTGCTTCTGGCATTTTACCAGCACTCGTATGAGGGCCACGTGGGCTCGCTGAAAAAGGGGGGAATCGTCCTTTACGATTCGGACCACGTGGAACCGAAGCCGGAGTGGAAGGACCTTTACAAACATGTCGGCGTTCCGATTTCGACATTGACGATCGAGTCCGTTGGCGGCACTGCCAAGGACAAGGGGAAGAACATTTACGCGCTCGGCCTGATTGCCCGCATATTCGATCTGAACATGGCGAAGCTCGAAGGGCTCATTCAGGAACGCTTTGGCGGCAAGGACGAGAGCATCGTCACGAACGCCCTGGCGGCCTTCCACGCCGGCTATGCCTACAATCTCGGCGGCCTTCTCGACACGTTCCGGTTCAAAGAAAGCCAGAACAAGGGGCGCAACCAGGTGGTCATGAACGGCAATGAAGCCCTCGGCTATGGTCTCATCGCCGCCGGCGTCCGTTTCGGCGCCGGTTACCCCATCACGCCCTGGTCGGATGTGATGGAATTGCTGCGGCGCGAACTGCCCAAATACGGCGGCACGTTCGTGCAGGGCGAGGACGAAATCGCCTCGGTCTCGATGGCGATCGGCGCCAGTTATTCCGGACGCGTGGCGGTGACCGGCTCGAGCGGCCCCGGAATTTCATTGAAGATGGAATCGGTCGGCTGGGCCGGGATGGCGGAAGTGCCGCTGGTGGTCGTGGACGTCCAACGCGGCGGCCCCTCGACCGGAATGCCGACGAATGTCGAGCAATCCGATCTCAACATCGCCTGCTTCGGGAGCCATGGCGACTCGCCCCGCAT
>JBEKFT010000167.1:0-4945 GCA_050013175.1 Verrucomicrobiota bacterium | reverse complement strand
GTCGCGAACAATTTCCTGACCTGGCACATTCTGGAATGCGGGCCGGAGCGTGTCGTTTTTGAACTCACTTATGCCCCGTATGACGCGGCGGGAGTCACGGTCCGCGAGACGAAGCGCATCTCTCTCGAAACAGGTTCCAATTTGAACCGGATCGAGTGCCTGCTCGACTGGGACGGCGGTCCGGAGGAACTGCCGGTTGTGGTCGGCATCGTCAAACGCGAAGGCGGCGCACTCCAGTTCGGCAAGGACAATTCCTGGATGGCGTATTGGGAACCGGAGCAGGCTCCGAACGGGACGATTGGCTGCGGCGTGGTCATGACTTCTCCTGCGACGCCGATGCAACTGAAAGACCAGGCCTTTCTACAAACGGAGGTCAAACGCGGGCTGCCGTTCGTTTATTACGCCGGCGCAGGCTGGACCCGGAGCGGAGATTATCCTGACAGGAACTCCTGGATAAACTATGTTTCAGCCTTCAAGGCGCGATGACGCCGGGATTGACCGTAGAATCATTTATGCAAGTCCGATTCTCTCCCAATCCAAGCGATTATCCCAAATACAGCACCGACGAGCTGCGCGCGGCATTCCTGATCGAATCCCTCTTCGCGCCGGGAAAGGTCGAATTGGCTTATACCGATGCCGACCGCGCCATCGTGGGCTCGGCGGTGCCGACGGAGTCCCCGCTCCGGATGGCGGCGGACGCGGAGCTTCGCGCGGCGTATTTCTGCGAGCGGCGCGAGCTCGGCATCCTGAACGTCGGCGGCGAAGGGGCGGTGCACGTGGACGGCAAGCAATACGACCTCGAAAAACTGGACTGTCTTTACGTCGGGCGCGGCAGCCGGGACCTGTCTTTTTCGAGCCATGAGGCGGCGGCACCGGCCGCGTTTTATTTGCTCAGTTACCCGGCCCACGCGCCATATCCGACGATGCTGGCCCGCGGCAGGGACGCGGCCCGCGTTGACCTGGGCGCCGCGGCGGACGCGAATCGCCGCACGATTCACAAGTACATCCACCCCGGCGGGATCCGGAGTTGCCAGTTGGTCATGGGATTCACCCGGCTCGAAGAAGGGTCGGTCTGGAACACCATGCCGCCGCACACCCACACGCGGCGCTCGGAGATTTACCTGTATTTCGACCTCGGCCCGCAGCGGCGTGTCATGCACTTCATGGGTGCGCTGCGCCAAACGCGGCATCTGGTCGTGGCGGACCGGCAGGCAGTGATTTCGCCGGGCTGGTCTGTCCATTGCGGCTGCGGTACCGGCGCCTACAGCTTTTGCTGGGGCATGGGCGGTGAGAACCAGACGTTCGACGACATGGATCCTGCGCCGGTGGACCAATTGCAATGAACAGATCGGTTACACCATCGCCGTTGACGGCGGCTGGCTGGCGCGGTGAGGGCAACCTCGATGTCCAATTCCACTGAATCCACGGGTCCGGGCCGGGACGCCACTGTCCGGCCCGAAACAGAAGACGCCCTGACCCATTACCGCTGGGTCATCTGTGGTTTGCTGTTTTTCTCCACCACGTTCAACTACCTGGACCGGCAGGTCATCAGCTACCTGAAGGAGTTCTTTTGCATGCCGGCCGGCCAGGGGGGCTTTGGGTGGTCCAACACGGATTTCGCATACCTGACTTCCTTCTTCACCGGAGTCTATGCGGCAATGACGGTTCTGGTCGGATGGGTCATCGATAAGATCGGAACCAAGCTGGGCCTGGCTCTTTCACTGATCGTCTGGTCCACATTCGGGATGCTCAATGCCTTCGTCGGACGGCTGCTGGCGATGCACATCGTGGTCCGAAGCGCGTTCGGCGTCGGCGAAGCCGGCAATTTTCCCGCCTCCATCAAAACGGTCGCCGAATGGTTCCCCAAGCGCGAACGGGCGCTGGCGACCGGGATATTCAACAGCGGCTCGAATTTCGGCGCCATGATTGCCGCCCTGTTCGTCCCCTGGTGCATGATTCATTTCGGCGACCAGAAGGGTTGGAAGATGGCGTTCATTCTCACGGGCGCAGCGGGCTTTTTCTGGCTGATATTCTGGTATTGGCTCTACGACACCCCCGCCAGGCAGAAACGGCTTTCGAAAGCCGAACGCGCCTACATCCACATCGATGATGAAGCCGCCGGCGATGTCGGCGGCGGTGACAAGGGGAAGGTTTCCTGGGGCAGGCTTTTTGGCTACCGGCAGACCTGGGCGTTCTTCTGCGGCAAATTCATGACCGATGGCGTCTGGTGGTTCTACCTGTTCTGGCTGCCGGACTATTTGAAAAAGCAGTTTGGGATGACGAAGCACGATGTCATGTTGCCGACGTTCATCGTGTACGGAGTCGCCATTGTGGGCAGCATCTATGGAGGCAGCATTCCCATGACGCTCATAAAACGGGGGATGCAGGTTTACAAGGCGCGCATGACCGCCATGTTCATCATTGCCGTGTTCCCGCTGACCGTGTTGACGGCCCAGTACTTTGGCAATGTTGATCGTTTCGGGCAAATGGCATCCGTGCTGGCCATCGCGGTGATTTGCATCGCCGCCGCCGCGCATCAGGCCTGGTCCGCAAACCTCTTCACGACGGTCTCCGACATGTTTCCAAAGAAAACGGTGGGTTCGGTCACCGGCATCGGCACCATGGCCGGAGGCATTGGCGGCGTGTTGATCCAGATGCTGGCGGGCAGGTTGACGGATGCCTTCAGGCAGACTCCGCAGGCCGCTTACTTCATCCTGTTCGCTATCTGCGGCCTGAGCTATCTGACGGCGTGGATCCTCATGAAAATCCTGGTGCCAAGGCATGAACCCATCAACGACCTGTGAGTAGGCGCCGGTTTCGCGCCGGGCGTGACGCGAGACGCCCAGCCTGAGCTTGCTTGACCGATCCACCAGCCTGCAGCACGCTTTCCTCGCGCCATGCACAAGCAAATCCTCACGCCGGGGCAGCTCGCGTCTTACATCGACCACACTCTTTTGAACGCCGCGGCCACCGCCGGGGATATCGAACAGCTCTGCGCCCAGGCGCGGCAACACGGCTTTTGGGGCGTCTGCGTCAACGGTTGCCGGGTGGAGCTGGCCTGCCACCTGCTGGACGATTCCGACGTCAAGGTTTCCTGTGTCGCCGGGTTTCCACTCGGCGCCATGTCGGGCGATGCAAAACGGATTGAAATCGAATCGGCCATCGATGACGGCGCGCACGAGATCGACGTGGTCATCAACATTGGACGACTCAAGGACGGCGACGACAAATATGTTCTGCGCGAACTGCGCGACCTCGTGGAAGCCGCGGACGAGCGCCCCGTGAAGGTGATTCTTGAAACCGGCCTGCTGACGCGCGAGGAGAAAATCCGCGCCTGCCGGCTCGCCGTAGAAGGCGGCGCGCGGTTTGTCAAAACCTCCACCGGATTCGGCCCCGGCGGCGCGACAGTGGAAGACGTGCAACTGATGCGGGAAACGGTCGGGCCGGATTTTGGAGTGAAAGCTTCGGGCGGCATCCGCGACACTCAGGCAGCCCTGCTCCTGATCGCGGCGGGAGCCACGCGCCTCGGCACATCGGCTGGCGCCAGCATCGTGAAGGGGTTCGTGGAGAACCAGGCGCAGGCCGGTTGAGCTGCTGGTTTACGACGCGATCAAAGGACTTCCCAAGCTTGTTGGGTGTACACAACTGTCCGCACAGATTTCAGGCTCAGCGGGCCAAAACGTGGCGCAGGCTGTCGCATCGGGCGAAGGGAAGAAAAGCGCAGAGTCCCCTGATTCTGTCGGCGTTTGTCGCACTTTGGCAGAGGGTGACGCGGTGGGGGAATTGGAGCGAGCGAAGGGATTCGAACCCTCGACATTCACCTTGGCAAGGTGACGCTCTACCAGACTGAGCTACGCTCGCTTCCTAGCAGGGAGGCAAAAATACGGAAATTCCCGTTGAATGCAAGTCCTGTTTTCCCGGGCGCCAAGGTCTGGGTGTGTGACCGGACAGTAACCTGAAGTGGAGAAGGAGTGTCCAGGACGTTTTTTCACTGACATGCCCCGCATCACTTCTCTTGTCAACCGCATTTCCTCCTCCGCCCGGACTGACCCCTTTACGGCGGACAAAAAAACCTTACCCGGTTAAGGGGTAAGGCTTGCACCCTGTCCACCCCGTCCCGCTTCAACGGAAGGCAAATTTGAGAGCCGTGCTTTAATGTCTCTAACAGACTGTAACCTCGCAGTGAAATTAGTCGTTAATGTCACTACGCTTGCCGTGTCCTCGTTTTGGGGCCACAGATTTGTGCGCTCATACATCACCAAATTATCTGGAAAACCTCGTTTCCCCAAATAAACAAACGCTCCTTCATCATCAATTTGGCGGAAGACATTAGTGGCAGTTTCACTTGTCGGCGGCCAAAAAAACCAAACAATATTTGAAGACCCGACATAGCGCGGAACCAGTTCGGACAGCCTCAATGGCAAGCGGCCATCGTTGGCATCTTGATATTTGTAAAATGCACTTCCAATCTTGGCTGCATTGCGAAATTTGATACTGACAGGATCGTTGCCTTGGTGACTGGTTGGGAAAAACATGGACCAGAAAACTAACAGCAGAAATAACACCGCTAGACAAACCACAGTCTTGAGAAGCCACGATATTTTCATATGATTTTTACCGGTTTCTGGTACGGCGATAAACAAGATCACACTTCAATGACTTGGACATGTAACCTGAAGTGGAGAAGGAGTGTCCAGGACGTTTTTTCACTGACATGCCCCGCATCACTTCTCTTGTCAACCGCATTTCCTCCTCCGCCCGGACTGACCCCTTTATGCGCCAGATCACCGGTTCATAATCTGACCACTGGCGTCGTAACCTTATGACGCCAGTTCGGCCGGAAACCGGTGCAACGGCAAAATCCCGTCCTTACGATGCCAGTGCGGCAAAACGCCAGGCCGCCTCATTTACGACGGCAATGTGGTGACAAATCCTCCCGTCACTT
>JBEKFT010000166.1:0-4954 GCA_050013175.1 Verrucomicrobiota bacterium | reverse complement strand
AACATAGCTGGCAAGTATTACGTGGACAACCAGTGCATCGATTGCGATTTATGCCGCGAGACGGCTCCGGACAATTTCAAGCGCAACGACGACGGCGGCTACTCCTTTGTTTTCAAGCAACCCGAGAGCCCGGATGAGGAAGCCCGGTGCAAGGAAGCCAAGGAAGGGTGCCCGGTGGAAGCCATCGGCGACAACGGCTGAGGTCCTTTTGCCGGATCACGCGCCGGCCTGAGTCTGCGTTTTTTAGGCTCCTTGGGCGCTCCGGGGCGGGAAATCAGGCTGGCAGGGCGGATGCCGGTTCGACCGGTCGGGCGTCATTTTGCGCCAGTTTGCCGCCGTCCAGGCAGGTGCGCACGGCTTTGAGCAGGGTCTGCGGGTCGTACGGTTTGGGGAGGAAGTTGGTTCCCTGCAAATTGAGAGAGTCTTTCCGGAGGATTTCCGGGCTGTAGCCGCTGGTATAGATGACTTTGAGCCCGGGGTTTCGCGACTGCAGGGTGTTTGCCAGTTCGTTCCCGTTCATGCCGGAGGGCATCACCATGTCGGTGAGGAGCAGGTGGATTTTCGAGGAATTGCGTTCCCAGACTTCGACTGCCTGCGGACCATTTGCGGCTTTGAGCACCTCATAACCCCGCTCTTCCAGCGAGGCGCAGGCCGATTCACGCACGGTATTCTCGTCTTCAACGACGAGGATGGTTTCTCCTCTGCCGGGTTCCGCCTGGTCATCGACGCGGCCGGCATTTGCGGGCGCTGCGGCGGGGGCGCTGGATGCCGGGAGAAAGATTTTGAAAGTGGAACCGTGACCGACCTCGCTGGATACTTCAATCCAGCCCTCGTGCTGTTTGACGATGCCATGGATGGTGGAGAGGCCCAGTCCGGTGCCTTTGCCGACGTCTTTCGTCGTAAAAAACGGATCGAAAATGCGGCCGAGCACCTGTGGATTCATCCCGCAACCATGATCCGTGACGGACAGATGCACGAACCGTCCGGCGCGGGCCTCGGGATTCAAGCTCGCGGCCGTCTCGTCGAGGACGCACACATCGGTTGCGATGTCGATGGTCCCTCCGTTGGGCATAGCGTCCCGGGCATTCAGGGCCAGGTTGATGAGAATCTGTTCCATGCCGCCTTCGTCCGCCAGGACGGAAGGCAATTCGTTCTGACAGGCCAGACGGATGTCGAATTTCTCGCCGATGAGGCGGCTCAGCATTTTTTTCATGCGCTGGACGACGACGGAGAGATCGAGGAGATGCGGTTGGAGGACCTGTTTGCGGCTGAAGGCCAGCAGTTGCTTGGTGAACGCGGCGGCGCGTTTGCTTGCCTGCATGATTTGATCCAGCAGGGCTCCCTTGTCCACGCTCGATGCGTTGACGGATTGCAACAGGCCGACGTCGCCCTGGATGACCGTGAGGATGTTGTTGAATTCATGGGCGATTCCCGCCGCCATGCGGCCGATCACTTCCATTTTTTGCGCCTGGCGCAATTGGGCTTCGAGCTTCAATTGATCGGTGATGTCTTCGACGATGAGGAGCAGGCAGGGGGTGTCGCCGAGCGCGAGGGGTTCGGAGGACAGCAACGTCTGGCGGGTTGTTCCATCCCGGCGTCGGAAGAGAAAAGATTGGTTGCGGAGGCGGCCTTCCGGCAGGAGAGGATTCGGTCCGGCCTCGCCGTTTTTCGACCAAAGCTGGAGTTCCGGGGGTTTGGCCTGGGCCAGCTCCTCGGCCGAATAACCGCTGAGTTCGAGGAAGCTGGGATTTGCGTCGAGGAAACGCCGGTCCGTGACGCTTTGGATGGCCATCGGGAACGGGCTGGAGCGGAAGGCTTTCGAGAAGCGCTCTTCGCTGGTGCGCAAGGCATCTTGAACGCGGATGCGCTCATCGATTTCCTGCTGCAGGCTCTGGTTGGCAACGACCAATTCCTCGGTCCGCTGGCGCACCATCCGGTCGAGGTCTTCCATGCGCAACTTGGCCTGCCGGGCGAGGGTCCATTTGCGCGCCAGGGCGTGCGCGAGCTGGAGCACTTCCACCGTCTCGAAAGGCTTTTTAAGGATCAACAGATTGTCGGTGTGCCCGAGACGGCGCGTCATGTCGTCCCAGGAATAATCGGAGTAGGCGGTGCAAATGACCGCCTGCAATTCCGGAGAACATTGCCAGACGCGTTCGACCGTTTCGATTCCGTCCCAGCCGGGAGGCATGCGGACGTCCACGAATGCCATGACATAAGGGTCGCCGGCCTCGATGGCTTTTTCGATGAGTTCGAGGGCTTCCTTGCCTTGATAGGCGGAGTCGATGCGGAACCCGGCGCGTTCCATGGGGCCGGCGCCTTCGCCGAAGAGTGCCGCCTCGACGTTTTCCAGACGCGATTGGGCGTCGGTCTTGGCTCCCAAAATCTTGAGGAAATCTTCATGGATTGCCGGATTATCATCGACGATGAGAATTCGGGGAAGGGCTTCTGAGAGCGGCTGGTTCATGCGGATTCTTTGGGCGGATCGAGAGGCGCGCAGGGCAGGACGAGGGTAAACATTGCGCCCTGGCCCGGCCCATCGCTGTGCGCTTGAATGGTTCCACCCAGTTCCCGCACGGCCAGCGCACTGCTGTGCAAGCCAAAGCCATGGCCGTTGCGGCGGGTGGTAAATCCATGCGAAAAGATGCGCGTGAGATTTTCACTGGGGATTCCGACGCCGTTGTCAATGATCCGGATTCGGACCTCGTTGGCACCCTGGCTGTCGACTTTGATCGTCAGCATCTTGTCGGCTCGTTTTGCATCGTCCATCGCATATTTGGCGTTCCGGATCAGGTTCACGAGGATCTGAAGGACCTTATGTTTCTCGGTGACGAGTTGGGGAGTATCGGCGAATTCGCGCCGCACCTGAACGTCGTGTCGCAGCAGGGAGGCGGCGTTGATATGCAGCGCATCTTCGACGAGTTGGGTGGGGTTCACGGTCTCGAGAACTCCCACCACCTTGGCATACGTCTGTTGCATGGCGACGATCTGCTTGATGTGGTCGATATGCTGGACGAGAAGTTCCAGTTCGGTCAGCAGCGAGGCCTGTTCGCCTTCGAGGTGTTCGGAGAGGGCGGTCAGGAATTCGGGAATTTGCCGGCCGCGGGGGTCCCGGGTGAGGAATTCCTCCAGCCGTCCGCTGTTTTCCTTGAGCAACGAGGAAACCTTGACCAGGCTTGAAAGCTTGGAGGACTTCACGCGGTCAAGGGTGAGGGTGCAGGAGACGTTAACGCTGTTGAGGACGTTGCCGACGTTGTGGAGGACATCGGTGGCGACTTCGGCCATTCCGGCCAGGCGGGAGGTTTCCATCAGGCGCTGGTGCACGGTCTCGAGCTTGGTCTCGGCCTCCTTGAGGGCGGTGATGTCGCGCGAAACGCCGAAGGTGCCGATGAGATTTCCGTTCTTGTCCCGCCACGGCATTTTGGTGACGAGCATCCAGGTATCCGCGGCCAGGTGTTCGGTTTTGCCGATGATGGGTTCGCCGGTGCGCAGGATGTTCTGTTCCTCTTCGAAGGCTGCGCGCGCAAATGATTCCCCGAAGGTATCGAAATCGGTCTTGCCGATCAGATAGCTGGCGAATGCGTCCACACTTGAGAGATGTGCCGGCAATGGCTCCTGGGATCCGGGAGTGTGATCGGCCAGCAGCCGATTCCGGACCAACTGGAGTGTCATGGCTGCTTTCGATTTGCTCACGCGCACGAACCGCGAGTTGCGGTCCTTGAAGTAAATGGAGTCGGGCAGGGTTTCGATCAGCGTTTGGAACAGCTCGCGCTCGTAAGCCAGTTCGGCCTCTGCCTCCTTGATCGCCGTCACGTCCTTGGAAATGCCGAAGGTGCCGATGATGTTCCCATCCTTGTCCCGCCAAGGCATTTTGGTGCTGAGGCACCAGGTGACGTGGCCGTCCGAGTGCGTTTCCGTTTCCAGTTTGCCGATGAGGGGCTTGCCGGAGCGAATGATTGACTGCTCGTCCTCGAAGGCGTGGCGCGCGTGTTCCTCGGTGAAAAAGTTGAAGTCTGTCTTGCCGCGAAGGCTTTCGCCTTCGGCAACCTTGAAGATTTTTTCGAAGGCGTTGCTATAGCGGACGAGGCGCGATTCCTTGTCCTTGAAGTAGATTCGATCGGGGCTGCCTTCCAGGAGCGTTTCCAGCAGAGAGCTGGCTTCCGCCAGTTCGGCCTCCCCGCGTTTTCGCTCGGTGATGTCTTCGTAGGTTCCCAGCATGCCGATCACGGCGCCGTCTTTGTCGTGCAGCGGCACTTTGCTGGTCCTCAACCAGATCCGGGTACCGTCTGATTTGATCTGAAGTTCCTCGTAGTTCATCATGGGTTGGTCCGTGTCCATGATGAGGCGATCGTCGGCGCGGTACTGGTCCGCACTGGTCGCCCAGCCCATTTCGTAATCGGTTTTGCCGATGATTTCGTTTGGATCGGCGTACCCGGAGTCCTGCGCGAGGGGTTTGTTGCAACCGACGTAAAGCAGGTTCCGATCCTTCCAGAAGACGCGCTGGGGGATTGTATCCAGCACCAATCGGAGCATCTGCCGGGAGCTGAACAGTTCTTCTTCCGCGCGTTTGCGCTGGGTGATGTCACGGCCGATCGCCTGGACACTGTCCGGTTTGCCGTTTTTTAGAACCAGCCGCAAGGAGACTTCGACCTCAAGACGCTGACCGTTCTTGGAGATGAATTCGCAATCACAGGTGGCCATGTTGCGACCGGCGGCGTTTATCTCGAGCAGTTTGCGGCTCAGTCCCCGGCTGCCGGAAGCGAGGATTTGGTCGATATTGAGCTGGTGGATTTCCTGGTCGGTGTAACCCAGGATCCTCTGGCCCGCGGGATTGAGCGAGGTCAGCCGTCCATCCAGGCTGAGCGTAAAAATCAGGTCGTTGGCGTCCTCGAAGATCTCGCGGTAACGTTGTTCGAGCGAGGCTTCTTGTTCGAGTCGCTCTCGGATGACGAGGGTT
>JBEKFT010000165.1:0-4984 GCA_050013175.1 Verrucomicrobiota bacterium | reverse complement strand
ATGAATGGAATATGGACTTATTCTTGACATACTCTCGCTCGCATGAGCAAGAGCATTCATCCCAAAATCACGCAAATGCCGCAAGTAAATACGTCATCGTATTTATGTTTTAATGTACTTAGTGATTGCGTTACGCCTTCCTCCGGCCGGCGAGACGCCGGTCGGAACACGCGAGGACGCGTGTGCTCCCCAATTCCAACTGCATCGTTCCGGCGTAAGAGGCGCGGTGCTTCGGCGGTTTCACTCGTTTTTCACCGATCCGGCCGGTCTTCAAAACCGGCCGGGTTCTTTTCCGCGCCTCGACCGTCGGAAGCGAAGGATTACTCGAAGAAGGGTTCTCTGAATGCAAAAGGCCGACCCGTGGGTCGGCCTGGCTAGTGGGGAAAGGGGGACGGTTTCGGAAAAAAGAGTGACGCGTCAGCGTCTAAATCAGAGCGGCAACAGAAGAGTTTTCCCGTGTGCTCAAAGCGTGGATCTGGTCCAAAACTCCTGGGCTATGGCTCGTGACGCGCTGGGCTATAATCGCGCTTTTGCTTGCTTCGAGAGCTTTCGTTGCCCTGACGGCGGCGCAGCCTTGCGGGATCTCTGCCGCTGCCGTCCAGGAGCGCGCCGGCCATGATGGCCGGGTGGGCCAAGGTGTTGCCGGTACCAATCCAGCGCTTCCGAAAGCCCCTGCTCCAGCGTGTGAGACGGCTCGTAACCGAGGAGGCGCACCGCCTTGGATATGTCCGCCTCTGAATACCGGACATCCCCCGGCCGGAAGTCTTGATAGACCGGGCGACAGTCCCGCAGGTGAGGATACCAGGGCAGGAGTTTCTCGCGCAAAAACCCATAGAGCTCATTGAGGGTCGTTCGGGCGCAGACAGCAACGTTATAGATTTCGTTGACGGCCTCCGTCTTTTCCACGGTGGCCGCGAGGAGGTTGGCCTGGACGACATTAGCCACGTAACAAAAGTCACGGCTGGTTTCACCATCGCCATTGATATGGATGGGTTCGTTTCGAATCATGGCGCCGATCCATTTGGGGATGACGGCGGCATAAGGGCCGTCGGGATCCTGGCGCGGGCCGAAGACGTTAAAGTAGCGCAGCCCCACCGAATCCAGCGCGTAACACTGGCCAAAGACATCCGCATAAAGCTCGTTCGCGCGTTTGGTTACGGCATACGGCGAGAGGCAGCGCCCGATTTGATGCTCGCGCTTGGGCAGGTCTGGATTGTCTCCGTAAACGGAACTGCTGGAGGCATAAACCAGCCGTTTCACTCCATTTTGGCGAGCGGCCACCAACATGTTCAGGAAGCCGGTGACATTGCTCGCATGAGATTCCCCAGGGTTGGCGATCGAGCGCGGCACCGATCCCAGGGCGGCTTGATGCAGGATGTAATCCACACCCCGGCTTGCAGGGTCGCACGTGTTTGCGGCGCGAATATCGCCATCAATGTGGCGGAAGTTCTTCCACTTTGCCGGACCTACCAGAGCCCGGATTTGCGCGAGGTTGCGGCGTGACCCCGTGGAAAAATTATCCAAGCCAATCACACGCTGGTTCAAGCAGAGCAGCGCCTCCGCCAGGTTGGAGCCAATAAACCCCGCCACCCCGGTGACCAACCAGACTTTCGGCTGGATCAACAGTCGTTCAGTCAATTTTTTATAAGCGTGCATGATCTTGGCATCTCGAATCCCGCGCGCTGCTCAGTGCCGCCTACCGGCGGCCGGATGCGGCGGGCGTGATTCCAGCCCGGTGGCCGCAGGAAGGCTTGGCACATCCGACGGCAAATAGGGAGTGTATTCCGGAATGGAGTCGTGTAACGCCAGCTTGATCTGGTCCGGCGTGAGCCGGTGAAGGTTGGCGTGAATTCGTTTCAGTGTTTTGCGGATCTGATCCAAATCCGCAGGCTGCGAGACAAAACGGCAGATCTTCGGGTGAGTCGTGGGGGCGAAGTTCTCGCCTTTGTGTGTGAGCTCTTCAAACAGTTTCTCGCCGGGCCGAACGCCGATGAATTCGATCAGGATGTCCTCATCGGGTTTGAGCCCGCTGAGCTCGATCATTTGCCGCGCCAAATCGACGATCTTGACGGGTTTGCCCATGTCGAGGACGAAGATCTCCCCGCCCGTTCCCTGGGCGGCGCTCTGCAGCACGAGCAGGCAGGCCTCGGGGATGGTCATGAAATAGCGCGTCATCTCCGGATGCGTTACTTTCACCGGTCCGCCCTCGGCGATCTGCCTTTGGAACACGGGGATGACGCTGCCGGAAGACCCCAGGACATTGCCAAACCGCACCGCCATGAACTTCGTTTGGTGAGAGTGCGAAGCCGACAAGGACTGGATATACATCTCCGCCAAGCGCTTGGTTGCGCCCATCACGCTGGTTGGATTGATGGCCTTGTCGGTGGAAATCAGAATAAAACGATCCACACCCGACTCCAGGGCGAGGTCGGCCAGTTGCGCCGTGCCGAGGCTGTTGTTTTTGACCGCTTCGCCCGGCTGGGACTCCATCATCGGCACGTGCTTGTGGGCGGCGGCATGAAAGACCACTTGCGGGTGGAAGCTGGAGAAAACCTGCCGCATGCGTGGCAGGTCCAGTATATCGCCGACCAGGGGGACGATGTGTTCGAGGTGTCCCGCCGCGATCAACTCCTGCTCGATCTGGAACACCTGCGGTTCAGATCGATCCAGCAGAAGCAAATGTCTCGGGTGACAGGTGACAATCTGCCGGCACAGCTCGCTGCCGATGCTGCCACCGGCGCCGGTCACCAGGACCACGCGATCCTGCAGGACCAGGCGAATGCCCTCGGTTTCCAGCTCGACGTTATCCCGTCCGAGCAAATCCTGGACTTCCACATTCCGGAGCTGGCTGACTTTGACCTGGCCCAGGGCCAACTGGTCCAGGGAAGGAACCGTTTTGCAGGGCAAACGAGCCTCGCGCAAAATGCGAACGAGTTCACCCACGCGCCGGGCTTGAGCAGAGGGCATCGCGATGATCACTTCTTCAATTCCGAATCTGCCATCTTCCTCCAGCAATTTCTCCGGCGGACCCAGAACCGGAATATCATGCACGCGCGAATTCCATTTGCGCTTGTTATCATCAAAAAACGCGACTGGTTCCAGGCCGTATCCGGGTTTGCGGGACAACTCATGGGCCAGGAGCGCGCCGGCATCGCCCGCGCCGATGATCCCCACGCGCCGCTTTCGCAGCCCGTTGCTTCGGCGTGAGACGGGGAGCGACTCCCGAAGCGTGCGCAATGACAGCCGGACGCCCGTCAACCCCATCAGGGCAAGCACAAAATCCAGCACAATCACCCCGCGAGGCGGCACGAAACCCGGTCCCGGCCAAATCCACACGATGCCGGCGATAACGGAACTGATGGTCAGGGCCTGCAACATGCGCGCCAGGTCCGGTGTGCTGAAATATCCCAGGAGCGTTCTGAGTTGATGGAAGAGTCCCAGCAGAATCACCTGCAAAGGAATCAGCCACAGCAGGACGAAGAGCCGCTCATGCTGGTAGCCGGGGTCAACCGCGAAATCGAAGCGCAGTTCGTAGGCGAGCCAAAGGCTGGCGGTCAGTTCGGCCGCATAGAGCAGCGACAGCACCGCAAAGCGTTTCGGCGGGGACAGGTCCAGGCGGAAATTTTTCAGAGGAAAAAACATCTGGAGAAAAAGTCAGACTTGCAAAGCTCTCAGCACCGGCCAGCCGGAAGCGATGGTAACTTTCAGCGGCAAGCCCTTCAGCATTTCGCTGATTTCCTGAATCCGCGCGGAGTCCTCCTCCGGCAGCGTCACGACGACCTCATCGATTTGCTCCAGCCATTCGCGGTTCAGCAGGCACTCGGGCATGCCCACCACGGGAATGTCGTGCGGCCGTTTGTGCCAGGTGTGCGGGTTGTCGTCGAAGAAGGCGACCACCCGCCGTGCGGGGGTCTCACTCCGGGCAAAATCCAGCAAGAGGTTGGTCGCCAACTCGCCGGTGCCGATGAGGGCGACCCGTCGCGGTGGCACCTGGAAGGCGGGGCGTGTGCGCGAGAACTGTTCCCGGAGCAAGCGGAAGGCCATGCGGACGCAACAAAGCGTAAAGAACGAGAGAATGAAATCCATCAGGAGGATGCTGGGGGTTGGCACCAGGCGACGCTGGAGCGGGTAGCAGAGCCCGGCCTGGAGGACGAGGGCCGCCGCGAGGGCGATAAACGTCTTCCGCATTTCGGGAACGCTGAAGTAGCTCAGCAAGCCGCGCAACTGGCCGCGCCAGACCAGGAGGATGAGCTGCGGGAAGACGATCAACGGCAGGAAATGCCTGAACTCCTCATCATTCTGGCGGCCGGCCCGAAAGTCGGATTTCAGTTGGTAGGAAAGCCAAAAACTGAAGGTCAAGGAGATGAAGTAAATCGCCAGCACCCCCAGCCAATAGGGGAATAAGGTTTGGAAAATGATCCAAAGATCCTGGAGCAAAGTCGCGCGCCCGGCGTACTGCCGGTTCAATTCGATCTTTTTCGGCAGGCAGTAACGCAGATAGAACCCCTCCAGATCCCCGGCGCCACGCAAAAGCTCTTCCTCATTGCGGAAAAGCAGTGAAGCCACGTCGGTAACGCCCGGCTTGTGCTTCAAAATCTCGCGTTGCTCCGGGGTGTAAAGATCGACATAGCGAGGCAATTCGGGCCGGGGACCCACCAAACTCATGTTGCCCACCAACACATTCAAGAGCTGGGGCAGTTCATCGAGCTTGGTCTTGCGCAGCAGCCGCCCGAGCCAGGTGATTCGCGGGTCGTCCTCGCTCGTCAGCGGCGCGCCTATCTGGTCGGCATTGACGACCATGGAACGGAATTTCCAGATGCGAAACGGTTTCCCGAACTGGCCGATTCGGGTCTGACCATAAAAAATCGGACCGCGGTCCGCGAGTTTTACCAACAGGCCAATGAGGAGACCCAGCGGGGCCAGGACGAGAAGGCCAAGGCTGGCGCACAGGATGTCAAACAGACGCTTGGTGAACGGGTAGGCC
>JBEKFT010000164.1:0-4994 GCA_050013175.1 Verrucomicrobiota bacterium | reverse complement strand
TGAGTTTCTGCATTCTCACTGGGGACGAGCCGTCCCCACCCCTCATGAATGGGTCAGGATGCAGCCGCCACTGTGAATTGGCGGACCCGTCCCGCAGTGGCCATCTCCGCCGTTTCAAAACGGCGGCTGCGCTACGCTTTCGGCGCGGTCTTTTTCGCGGTCTTTTTCGCCTTGACCGCCTTCTTCTTTCGTTTGATGTAACTCTGCCGGCGTTTTTGTTTTTCCGCTTTGTTGTGTTGTTTGCTCATAAGGCTCTTTACATTTCCACCGCGCGTTCCGATTTTGATGCAGGTCACTATGATAATTGCCCTGAACCGATTCAACATCTATTTGCTGTCCGCGGCCGCCTGCGTCCTCGTCTCGGGCTGTCATCTGGGAGGCCACAAGAAGGACAAACACCTGGCAACACTTCGCGTGCACGTCGAAGTGGTCCCGGAGTCGATGGATTTCAGCACCACGGTCTCGGTCTCCCGGACGGCGCCGCTGCAGGTGACGGTGGACAAGTCGCCGATCCTGACGGAAGCGAACGTGGCCAGCGCGAGAGTGGTGGACGTCCCGGGCGGGTTTGATTTGCAGATTCAGTTTGACCGGCAGGGAACCTGGCTTCTGGAATCCTACACGACGAGCAATCTCCGCAAACACCTTGCCCTTTTCAGCATGTTTGTCGATGACTCCGGGAAAAAGCAGAGCCGTTGGTTGGCGGCGCCGATCATCACTCGCCGCGTTGGCAACGGTTTGCTGTCCTTTACTCCGGATGCCACCCGCGAGGAGGCCGAGGCCATCGCCAAGGGGCTGCGGAGTGTCGCCAAGAAAAACGAGGAAAACTCAAAATGGTGACCACGACCGCCCGGCACTCCGGCGGTCCGGATCGCCGCACGATCCCCCGGCTCCGCGCCGCACTCCCGATGCTTTTGTTGGCGGCGGTTTCCACCTCCGCTCAGCAGCCGTTCCGGTTGCCCACGGCCAACCGCGCGCTGTTTGAGCCCGGCGGCGAGGAAAAATTCTTCGTCGGTACAACCGGCAAACCGTGGACCAGCGGGTGTTTCGGCTGCGTGCGCAGCGACGGCTGGCAGATGCATGAGGGATTGGACATCCGCTGCCTGGATCGCGACAAGCGCGGCGAGCCGACGGATACGGTGCGGGCGACGGCAGACGGCACGGTGGTTTACATCAACACGCGGCCTTCGCTTTCCAATTACGGGAATTACATTGTCGTGCAGCACCACGTCGAAGGACTGGAGATTGATTCGCTCTATGCCCACCTGCGCGAAATCCAGCCTGGATTGAAAATCGGCCAACCCGTCAAAGCCGGTGAACCCATCGCGGTGATGGGCCGCACTTCCAACACGCGCGAGGGCATCTCGAAGGAGCGGGCCCACGTGCACTTCGAGTTGAACCTGTTCGTCAACGACCGCTTTTCGAGCTGGTTCAAAAAGTCGTCGCCGAACGAGCGGAACGACCATGGCGAATGGAACGGCCAGAACCTGCTCGGGATCGATCCGCGCCGGGTCCTCCTGGGTGAACAAGAGCAGGGGGATCAATTCAGCCTGCTGGGCTTCCTCCGCAGCCAGAACGAACTGTGCCGTGTGATTGTGCGAAAGACAGAATTTCCCTGGCTGAAGCGTTATGCCCTGTTGATCCAGCCGAACCCGGTTGCGCAAAAAGAAGGCATAGCCGGTTACGAACTGGCGCTCAATTTCAACGGGGTAGCCTTCGAAGTGATCCCGCGCGCCGCCTCGGAGATTCGCGGCAAGGGCAAATACCAGTTGGTGTCGGTCAACGAAGCCGAATATCACAAGAACCCCTGCCGGCGTCTGGTGGTCCAGAAGGGCAGCCGATGGGAACTGGGCAACCACGGGATCGAAGCGCTGGATATGCTGACGTATTGACTACCCGGGCTTGACCACCGCGACCACGAACGCATCCGGCTTGAGGTATTTCTGCGCGGCGGCTTTGATCCGATCGAGGGTGACGGCTTCGTACATCGCGTCCTCGGCGTCGATGTGGGCGTAGCCGAGGCCGTAGAGTTCGTCGAGCGCAACGGTCAGGGCCAGGGCGCCGAGATCCTGCCTGCCGATTTTTTTCTGGCCGATGATTTTCGCCGTGGCGCGCTTCAGTTCGGCTTCCGTCAATCCCTCGACACGCAGCAATTCGGCTTCCCGCAGCAATTCCTTTTCAACCAGGTCCACCTTCTCCGGCATGGTGCCGGCGTAGAAACTGAAGTAGCCCGGTGCCAGCCCCGGAAAATGCTGGGCGCCGACGTAGTAAGCGAGCCCGAGCTGCTCCCGCACGCGCAGGAACAGTCGCGAGCCCAGGTCACTGCACGCTTCCTGGAGCAGCTCGAGCGCGTACCGGTCAGGATCGTGCAGGGTGGTGCCGGGGAAGCCGATGACCAGCACCGCCTGCTTCTTGTCGCGGATTTCCGAAACGCGCGCCGGCGCACTTGAAACTTGAAACTTGAAATTTGAAATCTTCAAAGGTGCGCCCGGCCCCGGCTTCCAATCCGCGAACGCCTGTTCGACGCCGCGCCTGACTTCCGCGGTATGGACATCGCCGAAGATGGCGAGCACGCAATTGTCCGGGGTGGCAAACTTCTGATGGAACGATTGGAGGCTCGCGGCGTCGAGGTTCCGCAGGCTTTCTTCGGTGCCCAGCGCGTCGAAGCCGTAGCCGGTCTCGCCAAACAGAGCGCGGCGCATCGCATTCATGGCGCTCTTGAGCAGTTGGTCTTTCTGCGCGCGCACGTTCGCCAGTTGGACCTCCCGCTCCCGTTCCAGCGCGGCGCCCGGAAACGTCGGACACAGCAGCACGTCCGACAGCAGATCCAGGCCCGCCGCGAAATCCGGGCTCAGCACTTCGGCGTTCACGCCAAAGCTGTTGTTGCCACCGTGACTGTCGATGCTCCCGCCAACCGATTCGATTTCCCTGGCGATATCCTCGGCCGATCGCTTCGGGGTGCCTTTGAGCAGCATCTTGCCCGTGAGTTGCGTGACACCGTTGTTCCCGGCCGATTCCGCGAGGACGCCGGCTTCGAACACGGCGCGGAATTCCACAAACGGCAGGCGATGATCTTCCTTCACGAGCAGCCGCAGGCCGTTCGGCAGCTCCCATTTCTGAATGGCATTGTCGCTGCGCACGGAACTTCCGACGGCCGCCTTCGGCGCGCTGCCGTTCGGAAGCAGGGCGTACAGGGATTGGTTGTCGCGGACAAGATATTCCCGGGCGACGCGTTGCAACTCGGCCGGGGTGACGCGTTTGACGGCGGCGAGATAGCGCTCGGAAAAGTTCAAATCGTTCGCCGCCAGCCAGCTCGAGCCCAGGTTCTGCGCTTGGCCCTGCATGGTTTTGCGTGCCGACAATGTCCCGGTCATGAATTGCCGGACGGCTTTGCCCAATTCCGCGGCCGAAACCGGCGCCAGTTTCAGCTTCTCGATCTCGGCGAGCAAAGCATCGCGGGCCTCGATGAATTTGTCCGCGTCCAGCACGGCGCTCATGCCGAACAGGCCGGGGTCGCCGGGACTGTAAGTCCAGGCGTCCGCATGATGGACAACGGCCTGCTTCTCGCGCAGTTCCTGATACAGCCGCGAGCTGCGGCCATGGCCGAGTACCGCGCCCAGAACATCCAGGATCGGGACGTCGGGATGCCGCAAATCGGGGATATGCCACGAGAAATACAGATGACCGAGTTCGATCGGGGCCTCCTCGACCACTTCGCGCGCCGTGGTTTGCCTGGGTTCCGCAGTCAGAAGGACCGGTTGCAGCGGCCTGGTTTTGCCGGTCGCATACGCGGCGCGGATCTGGCCGACGACGTCGTTGCTGCGAACGTCCCCAACGACAACATAGAACACATTGTTCGGGGCGTATTTCTCCCGGTAATACTCGAGGATGTCCGCGGGCTTGAGTTCGTTGAAGATGTCCGGATACCCGATCACTGTGAAGCGGTAGGGGCTGCGCATGTAGGCTGTTTCGAACAGGCGGCGGGTGGCCCGGCGTCCGGGGTCGTCCACGTTCATGTCCATCTCGCGGCGGATGACGTCCTGTTCCTTGGCCAGCTCCTCGGCGGGGAGGGTGGCGTGCTGCATGATGTCGCAGAGGATATCGACGGCCACGGTTGCGCCGGTGTCCGGCACATCGACGTGATAGACCGTCCGGTCGAAGCTGGTGTAGGCGTTCATGTAACCGCCGGCTTCCTGCACTTCCTGGTCGATCCGGCTGCCGGGGCGCGTGGTGGTGCCTTTGAAGAGCATGTGCTCGAGCACGTGCGACAGACCTGCTCCGAGCCACTTGCCTTCATGGATGCTGCCGGCCATGCACCAGGCTTGCGCCGACACTACCGGCGCGCTGTGGTCCTCGCCCACGATGATCGTCAGGCCGTTGTCGAGGACGGTGAGGGTCACGCCGGGGGGCGCCGGCGGGATTTCGTCAATGGATGAGGGTTGCGTCATCACGAATGTGTCAGGCAGCAAAAATAGGCGGGAATGGAGGTTGATCAATCCAATTCGGTCGCGTAGCGGCGGTTGTGAAACTGCGAAGGCCCCCGCTGCGGGGCCGATCCGCCAATTCACATTGGCGGCTACAACTGTCAGGCCACCGGCTTGGGTTCCTTCGCCAGCTTGCTCTTTGGGAGGAACGGTTTGGAGAAGGCGTCCTCGAAACTGTAACCATTCTCAAAATCCGTCCGGCTGTCCTTGTCGGTCTTTGCGAGCAGCCCGGTTTCGACCATGTTGAAAACGATTTCGCCGAAGTCGCGGCAGTGGCGGATGCCCCATTCCTCGAACACGGTGATGATCATCGGTCCGAACTGGTCGAGGGCATATTCACGGATGCCGCCCAGCAGTTCCTGGCCCGAGACATGCCGCATCTGCCCGCGGGTTTCCTTCAGGATGGATTTTTGCGTGTAATCGAGGGCTTCGCGGAGAAAGAGATAGGCATCCCGATGATACCGGGTGTCCCTGGCGAGAATCTGATCCAGCCCGTCTTCGAAAGTCGGTTCG
>JBEKFT010000163.1:0-5013 GCA_050013175.1 Verrucomicrobiota bacterium | reverse complement strand
TTGTGTATGAGGTGGGCGTGAGCACGTTCGTGAAGGTTCCTTGACCCGCCGGTATGACAATCGAACCCGTCAATTGGGGGGTGTAGTCCACGCCGTTTTGCGCCGTGCCCCCCACGGAAAAGCTGATGGTCTTGGCGCCACTGCTTGCGTATGTCGGGTTCCGATAGAAAACCAGCGCATCCACGCTTTCTCCCTGGGTCATGACCCAGTTGGTCGCATAAACGCCGTTGGTCGTGTAGTCGGGAAGAACCGTTACCGCGATGTTGGTTTCATTGGCAATTAGCTTATACCCCGTCCCTGCATTCACCCGCACGGTCATTGTCCTGTTAGTCTTCGTCAGTGAACTCGGGCTGGCAGTGATCGTGAAATCCACGTGGTTAGCGCCGCTGGCGATAGTTGCCGTGCTGCCCAAACTCGGGCTGATAGTGTAATCTGTGTTGTTTATCGCAGTCCCATCAACCGTGCAACCGATTGTCCTCGCGTCGAATGAAGTCGTACGAAGAAATCGGATCGTCGTCGCATTGGCTCCGCCGGTTCCGTTTTCAAAAATCTGCCCGCTGTTGTAATTGGTTCCATTGGAATAAACAACCACGCCAGCCTGTTGATTGATGTTCATCATCGTGAGCGAAGCCGTTTGGCAATAGCCGCTCTCGACATAGCCGCCGACGGCAACCGTGCCGGTGTGATCCCAATCCGCTGTTCCGCTGTTGTTGAACGGAATAGTGAAATTCTCTGTGGAATAATAATTCGCCGGCCAGGTAATCGTGCTGTTGTTGCAGACGCCATACTCGTTATTACCCACGTCCGACGAAGTGAGGGAATGAGTGCCGCTGCCTTGAATAGTAAGGCACTCCGTGAGCGGACTTGTGACATGGTTTTCCCACGTCATGTCCGTGCTGGATGTAACGCGAATTAGACCCACCGTCACAGTCACTGAACCGCCCTGAACTCCGGTGTAACTGCAACCATTTACGAAATAGAAGGCGACACCATCGGCGCGGGCTGAGATCGGACTTCCAACGAGCAAGCCAGCAGTTGCTATCGGCGCCAGTATTCGTCCGGCAAGGGAAATGAGAGCGGCTTTCATGCGGGGAGAATTTTTTTGGAGGGTCTTCTCTACTGCAGCACTGCCCCGTTGATCGGGCTATCAATCGTGACTGTCAGCGGCCCCAGGGAGGGATTGTTCGGATCGGCCAATTCGTAGTCGGGCACGCCGTTATAAAATTGCTGGATTGAAGTCCTGAAAAATCCCTGCTGCCAATCTCCAGCATCCACACTGAAATTGGTCTGCCCGATGGAGCCGGGGTCGATCAGCGTCCAGGGATAATTTTGGTCGCCTAATGCTGGAGTCCAGTGCAGCTCGTAAGCATTCGTTGAAACCGCGTTGGTTATTGAAATTAAAAAGACATTGCTCCCGATTGGCTTGATCGCGAGCACCGGTTGCGGCGCACTTTGGGCGATGGTATTAGACGCGACAATGCCGAGCGTGGCTGTGAAACCGCCCACAATGACGAGAGCCATCCAATGTTTGCTGAGACTTTTCATCTGATTTCCTTTCGTGATTCGATTTCGGAATTGCAGGCCCTGAAACTGGTGGGGCACGGACATCGGCTGCCATGTCCCAAATAGATTTGTTTGTTCATGGATTTGACCGCGGACCCCTAAACCTCCCCCTTACGGATACGGACGCCTCTCCAGCAATCTTTCAAAAAAGGGATGTCCTCCAAAAGTTTGGAGTATCCGACATATATCCTGTGAGATGTTCTTATCGCGACTGTTGGAAGGGAGATTCCTCCGGCGCAGTTGATGCCACTGCCCCCACCCCGCGAAAGCCAGAGCCATTTCATAAACACCCAATTCAATAACCACGCCCTGCAAGGGCGCTATTCAGCAACAAACTTTCTCACGAGAAACCGGGCTGAATTTTCCTACTGCTTCTGCTGCGCTGATTCTTCCTGTCGAACAAACCAGTTGGATTGTCCGCGAGCCCTTATACCTGATTCAAAAAATGATGAACAGCTTTTTCGCAAACAATATATTCCCTCTTTTTGGCGGCTGGCGGGCAATCGCTGGTGCGTGGAGGATTCTTTTTGCGTCAGGGCCTCCCAAGAAGTTGCTCCCAGGGACAACGCAGCGCCCTCTGAATACGCATGACGGTAGTGTAGAGGATGTTCACTTTTCCGGCTTCAATTTTTTGAATGGTGCGGGGATGCAGCCCCACCATTTCAGCCAATCTTTCCTGCGTGAGATTCTGTTGCACCCGCACTCGGCGCACATTGCCGCCGAAAGTCTTCAATTGCTGCGCCTGATGTCGCTCTAGTGGCACGCCCTATTGAGGCGGTTTTGGGAAAAGTGAACACAGCACAATGGGGCGCGAAATGCATTGGCTGCATCAATCCGGATTGGAAGCGCGCAGTCAATTATGCTTGGACCGTGCGCACACTTTCATGGGGTGGATAAATCCCATAGCTGCGCCGCACAAGGGATGGAGAGGGGGTTTTGGTGCATAATGTGCAGTAAAGCAGACACATTCCGTCCGGCGGGCTGTTACGGTCGGTCGCATCGGAAACTCAGGCTCACATCTGAATGTGGTTGGCCCTCAAGTGCGGAGGTTTCGCGAGCGGAAGGGTTGGACCCAGGAGCAGCTCGCCTCGAGACTGCAACTGCTCGGGTGGGACACCAGCCGGGAGTCTGTCACCCGGCTTGAAACTCAAGATCGGCGAGTCCCAGATTTGGAGCTTTTTCTCCTTGCGAGGATTCTTGGGGTGAGGGCGGATGAATTCTTTCCGCGAAATCTGCGTGGAAAAATAAGGGATCTTGCGCCGCTGTACCGGGTGAAGTTGTCTCGGGGACAGGTGCCGCCAGTGGCGTAAAATCAAATAGGACGGACTGGGCAGTTTTGGAGTTTAGGTGTTTGGGAGTTGCGGAATTGGTATTGGGCGCTGGGGTACCCCGGCGCGGGAACGGGTAATGTGACTTGGGCGGGTTCATGGGATGATAGAGAGGGACAGAGACGAACCACAAGTTAACACCGGGCAGGCAAGTCCGGCGCAGGCATCGTTTTCCGGGTCTGTTGGAGCGAGTGGGGGGATCACTGTCGGAGGTGAGCATATCCAGATGGTTCAAGCGACGCCGGAGGAGCATGCGGCGATCGAGCGCGTGCTGGCCGGTGGTCCTGCGGAATCCCATGGTCCCGCCGCGCCGCAATCGGGATCGAGTTGGATCGCGGCGGGAATGAAGTTGGTGGGGGTGCTTCTTGTGGTGGCAGCGGTGGGTGGTGGGGCCGGGGCCAGGCCGGGGAGCTGCGGAGCGAAGTGTGCGCAGCATGGGGCCGGGGAATGCGGGCACAAACCCTCTCCTGCGAAGGCAGCAGTGCGGCGGACGCACGCGGGAATGCGGAAACGGGAAGATGAGCCCAATGTCAAAGCGCCAATTTCGAGCGGCGAATGCGGAGCGGGAACACCTGAAGGAGGCGAGGCTGAATCGCTCAGATGCGGATGCCCGGGGGCCGGCGATTCGGGTGTCGAGTGTGGCCTTGGGAGTTGCGGATGCCGGTGGCAGATGGAGGCGGAAGGGGCGATTGACGACGAACAGTCAAACAGCAAGGCCGCGCCGTTACAGTTGACAAGGTGCGCCTGCAGGTTGCCGAATGGCCAATGTCTGGTTTCGAAGGAGCGATGCCGGTGGCTACAGGTGACAGGGGAAGTCGAGGAGATGGTGGCTGGGATACATCGGGAGATCGCGGCGGTGCGGACGGATTTCCAAAGTATGCGCCGGGTAAAGGAGCGGTTGGAACAGATGCAGGCTGAGAAGCTGTTCGCTTTCACAGACGGGATTGATCCGGAATCATTCCGAGTTTATCCGCCAATGACGCGAATGGGAGGAGCCGGCAGGCTTCAGCCCGCCGCGGTCCCGGGGGCCACTGGCAGGAGCACCGTAAAGGTCGTGCCTTTGCCGGGCTGGCTGTCAACGCGGATGACGCCTTCGTGCTCTTCGATGATCTGGCGGGTGACGGCGAGTCCGAGGCCGGTGCCGTGCGGCTTTGTGGTGAAGAACGGGTCGAAAATCGAGCCGATGTTCTCCGGGGCGATGCCCATGCCGGTGTCGGTGATATCCACGCGCAACCACTTGGGAGAACTGCTCCCCTCGCGCAACGCCATCCCGGTTTCCCTGGTGACCATATCGGTGCCCACCGTGAGCTGGCCCTCGCTGCCCATGGCATCGACGGCGTTGAGCAGCAGGTTCACAAAGGCCTGTTCCAATTGATAATCGTCGCCGCTCATCGAATCGGACGGAGCATTGAACTGGCGCTTGAACGAGACCAGGTTGCCCTCGACCCGGTGTTGAATCAGGCGAAGCGAGTGCTCCAGCAGCTCGTGCAGCCGGATGGCCGAGAAGGAGGGTTTGGACGGTCCGGAAAATCTCAGCATGCGGGTGACGATCGAGTCCACCCGTTTCATCTCACGGCGGACCGTGCCGGCGAGCTCGGCGTCCGGGTTTTGTTCGAGCAGGAGACCCACGAACGTGCTGACCGGCACGAGGGCATTCTTGATTTCGTGAGCCATGCTGGCCGAAAGCGTGCCGATGCTGGCGAGCCGGTCGAGCCGCCGCATGTGCTCGTTCAGTTTCCGGGTCGAGGAAACGTCCTTGAGCAGGACGACGACGTTCGCGGCGCTTTTCCCAAAGGACACCGGCATGGCCGTGACGGAAAGAACAGCCGTCGGCGACTGCGTCGGCCCCAGGACAACCCGCCGATCGGCGACCGGTTCGCCGGTTTTTTGCGCCTCCTGGATGATCGACTGGACCGGGGCCGGCAGAGTTGGGGAGGATTGAGCTTGGTTGGCATTCTCCGGCAGTCGCAGCAGGCGTTGCGCAAGGGGAGTCAGCGCGACAATACTCCCCGCGGAGTCCACGCTGACAATGCCACACTCAAAACAACCCTGCAGCATGTCCGCCAGACCTGCCTCTTCATTCCCCGCGTCCATGTTGCTGTGGCCAGTCGCCATGAACTGA
>JBEKFT010000162.1:0-5036 GCA_050013175.1 Verrucomicrobiota bacterium | reverse complement strand
CGTGTTGAGCGCCGCAATCTTAACCTGCTCCGAAAGGGCCGGCGACAGCTTGATGATCTCCTGGAACTGGCCCTGCGCGTTGCGCATCATCGCCGTCAACTCCACCGAGTCTTCCGTGAGATCCTTTATCAACTCGAACTTGGCGCTCAGGTAGGGGGTTGTGGTGGTGTATTCCTTGATGCGGATGCGCCAGAGCCCCTCGATGAGCACCCGCACGGTGTTGTCGGGAAACTTCAGCATCTTCAGAAGCCGGGCGGCGCAACCGACCTCGTGAATCTCATCCGGGGTCGGGTTTTCGGCCTCCGGCTTGCGCTGCAAGGCCACGCCCAACAACCGGTCCCCGGCCACGACGTCATCGATCAGCTTGGTGCTTTGCGGCGTTTCGACCAGCAGCGGGGCGACCATCCCGGGAAAAATGACGATGTCCGAGAGCCCTAGAATGGGGATCACCTGCGGGAGGGAATGAGCGGACACGCGTGCCGGCGCTTCCGGGCTTCCGGAGGCGCCCAGGATGCTGATAAACTCCGTGTCGGGCGAGGTCATCGGTTGCGTCATGCTGCAAGTTAGATGCCGCCGCCCCGGAAAAGATTCAGAGAAAGTTTAATTCCCCCCGGCGACGGGCACCTTGGTGCTCTTTGTTTGCGATTGAAGGAGCGGCACGTCAATGCGCAGGAAGCCGTTCAAATACGCCGCTTTGGCCTGGCTCAGATCATAGCCCGGCGGCAATTCCAGCACGCTTTCAAACGGGCCATAGTTGATCTCCATCACCAGAAAACTGCATTTGGGCGCGCGACAACCGTCCGGTCGAGTGCCGCTGATGCGCAGGCGATTCCCCTCAACCGTAATCTCGAGGTTGTCACTGCGCATGCCCGCCAGTTCCACCTTGACCACCAGTCCGTTGTCCGTGGAGTACACGTCTGTGTTGGGCACCCAATGCGCCCTGGCGGAGCCTTCTCGACCTCCGGCGGCAGAACGGGTCACGAAATGCACGGACGAACTCACTTTGCACATGGCCATTCCAGCGGAAAAATTATCTCAGGCGGGTTGCATAGGCAAGCGCTCTGTTAATGCATCTTGACCAGCACTTGAGGACGCTCGCCCTTTCGCGCGCGAAACACCACGGAGTACTGCGGCCCCCGGGGACCCCCACCACAGCCACAATGCGTGTCCCGCTCAAAACTGAATCTGCGGGGGCGAAATCGGTTCCACAACAACAGCGTTGCCGCGGCCCCGACAATCATCAACGATACCAACTTCTGCCAATCCATGGTCGCAACATAACCTCAAAATCCCCTCGCGCAACAAATGATTTGGAATTGCGCTTGCACCTGAAATTGGCATCGGGAAGGCAACAACAGAGAGGTCGCTTTTCCATGCTTGAACCCCGGATTCCGCGCCTTAAACTCCCGCTCATGGCTGCGCCGGCCTTCCGCCACACCCATCGAGTCACCTATGCCGAATGCACGCTCGGCAACCACATCTACTATGCCCGCTACCTGGATTTGCTCGAAGCCGCGCGGGGAGAGTTCTTCCGGAGCCTCGGAGCAAGCGCCCTGCAGTGGCAGGACCAGGGCGCCGTCTTCCCGGTGATCGAATGCCGGCTCCGCTACCGGGCCCCGGCCCGCTACGATGATGTCCTGTCCATCGAAGTCTGGCCGGTCGCGATCGACAAGATCCGGCTGAGTTTCGCCTACCGCGTCTGGAACCAGGCAGACAAGCCAATCCTTGAGGCCGAGACTTTTCACGTGTGCGCCGGGCTTGACGAAAAGCCCAAACGCCTGCCCGAAGATCTGGTTGCGAAACTGAGGCCCCATGTCCGGTCCGGCGGTGAGCCGGCGTAATCGGTTGCGTCGGGGTTGGGCAATGGATGGCTACAAAAAGCCAGAATTGGATATGGCGTGTCCCGGATCCCCCTGATAGCCTTTTGGATGACTGGCCGTTCGAAGGCGAGAGTTCCGTCAGACTCGATTCTCCGAACCGGCATCACGGAATCCGTTCCGGCGAACGGGCCGTCCGCCCCCTGCGGTGAACTGAAGACAACCATTTGAAAACTATGACACAAATCGCACAACTGCTCGGCGACAAGGCCGATTATCTGCTCGGTTTCAAGAACCCGAAAATCTCGAAGGAACGACTGCACCTTCCCGGACCGGACTTCGTCGATCGAATCTTCGCCCTGTCGGATCGGAACAACCGCGTGCTGGTCAACCTGCAGCGCATCTTCGGCCACGGCCGGCTCGCCGGCACGGGTTACGTTTCCATCCTGCCCGTCGATCAAGGGATCGAACATTCGGCCGGAGCCAGTTTCGCGAAGAACCCGGATTACTTCGACGCGGAGAATATCGTGAAGCTGGCCGTGGAAGGCGGCTGCAACGCCGTCGCCTCCACATACGGCGTCCTCGGCGCGGTCGCGCGCAAATACGCCCACAAGATTCCGTTTCTGGTGAAAATCAACCACAACGAACTGCTCACCTACCCGAACAAGGCGGATCAGATCCTTTACGGCACGGTCAAGGAAGCCGCGGACATGGGCGCCGCCGCCGTCGGAGCAACCATTTATTTCGGTTCGGCGGAAAGCGGCCGTCAGATTGTCGAAGTCGCGCAGGCGTTCGCCCTGGCGCATGAACTGGGCATGGCGACCGTCCTCTGGTGCTACCTCCGGAACAACGCGTTCAAAGTCAAGGGCCCGGACGGCAAATCCACCGACTATCATGTCGCTGCCGATCTCACCGGCCAGGCCAATCACCTGGGCGTCACGATCCAGGCGGACATCATCAAGCAGAAGCTCCCCGAGAACAATGGCGGGTTCGAGGCTCTCAACATGGGCGGGTCCAGCTATGGAAAATTCGACAAGAAAATTTACACCGACCTTTGCAGCGATCACCCGATCGACCTCTGCCGCTACCAGGTGGCGAATTGTTACATGGGCCGCGCCGGTCTCATCAACTCGGGCGGCGAGTCCAAGGGCAAGGGCGACCTCGAACAGGCGGTCATGACCGCCGTGGTCAACAAGCGCGCCGGAGGCATGGGCCTGATCTCCGGTCGCAAAGCCTTCCAACGCCCCATGAAAGAAGGCATCGCCCTGCTCAATGCGATCCAGGATGTCTATTCGAGCAAGGAAGTCGCGGTTGCGTAACCGGAACGTCTTTCCAGGCAAACAAGCCGCTCGGTTCCGAGCGGCTTGTTTCTTCAAGGACTGGCTGAAGCGACACTCTTTCCTGCTCGGGTAAATTGGATTGGAGCAAACGCATGAACCAGCCAGACCCATCCCTCATCCCGATCCGAGCCGCCGTGTTGCGGACGCCGGGCCGCCCGCTGAAAATCGAGCGCCTGGAAATGGAAGGTCCGCGCGATGACGAGGTGCTGGTGCGCGTGGCGGCCAGCGGGATTTGCCATACCGACATTGATTTCTGCGAGAGCGGCGGTTCCGGCCCGGTCGTGCTGGGGCACGAAGGCTCTGGCGTGGTGGAACGAATCGGCAAGACGGTGAAGGGATTCAGGCCCGGCGACCACGTGGTGCTCTCCTACCAATCCTGCGGGCGCTGCCCGCCTTGCAGAAACGGCCACCCGGCGGATTGCCAGCGGTTCTGGGAGGCGAACTTTGGCTTCGCCCGTTTGGACGGGACCAACGCGCTGCGCGGCGGCGTGCGCGGTCACTTCTTCGGCCAATCATCGTTTGCCACCCACGCTCTGGCCACCGTGCGCAATCTGGTGAAGGTGCCCGGGTCGCTCCCGCTGGAATTGCTGGCGCCGTTGGGTTGCGGCCTGCAGACGGGCGCCGGCACGGTGATGAACTCGCTGGCGGTTCGCGCCGGATCCAGCATCGCCGTGTTTGGCGCCGGCTCGGTGGGCCTCGCCGCCGTGATGGCCGCGCGCATCGTCAAAGCCAAAACGATCATCGCGGTGGACAGGAATCGTCGCC
The DNA here is from genome assembly GCA_050013175.1 of Verrucomicrobiota bacterium. Taxonomy (GTDB): domain Bacteria; phylum Verrucomicrobiota; class Verrucomicrobiia; order Limisphaerales; family BOG-1460; genus BOG-1460. Next base: position 1,114 of record JBEKFT010000162.1, on the reverse strand, counting down.
GTCTAAAACTCGCCCGCGAATTGGGTGCGACTCACTCCATCAACAACCGGCAAGGTGACCTCGCCGGGAGCATCAGGGCCATAGCGGGCGCCGGCGTTGATTACGTCGTCGAGAGCACGGCGGATCACGACCTGGAGCGGCTCGCGGCGGAACTGCTGAATCCAGGTGGAAAAGCGGCGCTGCTCGGCGGAGCGTGCGCGCCGGGCAGGCTGCCGGGAGACCGTGAAGTCCTCAGCGTCATCCAAGGCGACGCTGTGCCCCAAAAGTTCATTCCGAAATTGATCGGCCTCTACCAGGATGGGCGGTTCCCCTTCGACCGCCTGGTGAAGTTCTATGCTTTCGCAGGGATCAACCGGGCCATCGCCGACTCGAAGCGTGGCGGCACAATCAAGCCCGTGCTGCTGATCGGGTTGGCGCCAGGACAGGGTTACAAATACGCTGCGATCGGTTCCGCGCCGAGTGTGCCGCGCAATTTCTCCACGTAGGCCGGCGCTTCGACCTTCTCCAGGTTTTTCCGGGCGCGGGACAACCGGTCGGCGATTCCAAGGCGCGCGGCTTCATCCGCGTAACTGGCCTGCTTCATAAAACGATCGAGGTACTCCACGTGCCGGCGCCAAAGCCGCCGGTCAATCTCTTGTTTCGCAGCCAGCCGCGCCGCGTACCAGTCGCTGGCCAAAAGGGTGTCGCGCGTGAACAGGTTCCGGACTTCGGGATGTTCCAGGCCTTTGCCCTCCCATTCGTCGTTGAGCATGACGTGCAGCAGCGCCTTCAACGGCGGGCACGCCTGCTTGACGCTGCCATCATCAAAATACGATTTGGCGATGCGTGCTTGCGTGGCGACAATGTTGTCCATGCCATCCGCAAAAACGTCCCGGTCCTGCAATTCCGGTCGCAGCATTTCCTCGGTGAAGAGGACATGCGGATGGTTGAACATGCGGCCAAAAAACGCATGAACGAACCGCGCGTTGATGCGGTGCCCGAGGCGGCTCGCCAGCACTTTTTTGCCGTTGTGCTCGAAGTCTCCGCACTTTTCCAAATACTGGTTCGCCATCAGGAACTTTGGCTCGCGTTCCTCCGCGGACATCCGGCACCAAACCTCGGGCACGAGCAGGCT
>JBEKFT010000161.1:0-5051 GCA_050013175.1 Verrucomicrobiota bacterium | reverse complement strand
CAAAAGGGCGCTCTCGGAGGCCGGCGGCAATATGGATGCGGCCGTGGACATCCTGCGCAAGCGGGGCGCGGCCACGGCCGCCACGAAGGCTTCGCGCGAGGCGAAGGAAGGCATGATCGCCCAGCACCTCGCACCGGGCGGACGGCTGGGAGTGATTGTGGAAATCAACTGCGAGACCGACTTCGTTGCGCGCAACGAACTGTTCCGCGCGTTCGCCGACGACATCGCCAGAAAGCTCGCCGCGGATCCTCACGCGAACCTGGAGGCGGACCGCGAGGCGGCGGTGGCTAAGATCCGGGAGAACATCAAGATCGCCCGCCACGCCCGCATGGAAGTCACTGGCAACGGGCTGGTCGCCGGTTACATCCACACCGGTGCAAAAGTGGGCGTGCTGGCCGAGGTGAGCGCCGGGAAGGAGAGCACGGTCCCCAGCGATGAGTTCAAACAGTTGGTGAAGGACATCACGCTGCAAATCGCCGCCGGCCATCCCTCCGTGGTGTCACGCGACCAGGTGCCAGCCGACGTTGTCGCCAAGGAAAGGGAGATCGCCGCGGAACAGGTGAAGAACAAGCCGCCGCAGGCTCTCGCAAAGATCGTCGAGGGCAAGCTCGAGAAGTTTTACCAGACCACCTGTCTGGTGGACCAGGGGTTCGTGAAGAAGAACTCGGAAATCAGCGTCAAGGAACACGTCGCTTCCGTCGCGAAACAACTGGGTGACGAACTCACCATCCGCCGTTTTGTCCGATTCCAGGTGGGTGAAGACCCTGCCTGAGCCGTGTGCCGGCCTGCGTGCTAGGATCTGCGGAGTCTCGCGGCTGCGAAGAGGCCGAATCCGATCACGAGAAGGCCCAGGGCGTTCGGCTCGGGAATCGAATGCACCTGTATCCCGTCGAAACAGGTTTCGTCGGAGAAAGGAGCCAGTTTCCCTGCCGTGCTCCCCAATTTGAGGGTGTACGAGCCTGCTGCAGGCGCCTGCCATTGCCAGAATTCCCACGTGCCGGTCTTAACGCTGCAGACCGGAGCCTTGGGTCTGTCCACCAGGACTGCATCCCAGGGGTTGGCGATCTTGGGGCCCGAACCATCGAGAATCTCGACCCAGGCCGACTCCTGCGCCGGCTGGCTGCAGCTTGGAGAACAAAACTCTCCGACGGCATTTTCATCATGGCGTGCGGAGATCAGGGTTTCGGGTTTGGAAATCAGGGCCCATCCCGATACCACGTCGCCTTTTTGCAGCGAGAGGATCTGCCTCAGATCGACGGTCGACGGCGCGCCGGCCCGGCCGCCGAATGTCGGGGGGTTTCCAATGCTGAGGGCCGCAAAGTAGTGGCCGGATTCCGGCAGGATGGGGCCGGGGAGCCATGAATCCACGGCGGCCCATCCGGTGGGGGTGCCGTGGTTGGCCGAACCGGGGAGGGATTTCACCATTTGCAGGGTCCAGCCGGAAAAATTGCCTGTTTCAAAGCCGCCGTTTTCTATCGTCGCCGCCAGTCCCGTGGCACTCACGGCCACGCATAGCCAACAGGTGTTCCAAATCACTTTATTCATTCTTGGGGTATTTCCGAGGCGAGACTTCAACCGGTCTCCTGCAGAACCCTAGTCAGTTTTCCTTACTCTTAGATGCCGCACAATTAGGACAATTACGCAAAAGGGTTCAGTGTTTTCACGGATGGAAACCAGGATGGGACGGATCGGATGGTTCGAATAGGAGGAGGCTTACGGGTTCGCCGCGATGCCTTTGGGCAGATCTTCCCAGTTGACGGTCCAGGGGCGACTCAACAATTCAGTCGTGTTGGCATTCCGGCATAGGCTCCACCGGGCGTTCCGGCTCATGAAGAAGACTGTCTGCGGAGAATCGCCCTGTTTCGTGAAACGGCCGCCAGAGCACCACCACACCCGCCTCTTCGAACCCCTGCAAACCGTCGGCTGCCCGAATCGAGTTCGTGCGTGCAGCGAACTTTAGTGGAGCTGTTCGGGCGGCGGAAACCGGTCGAAGGACCCTGGCACGGCGAGGCCGCGAAGCCGTTGATCGGCAAAAGCCAGGATGGCGTCCCAGTCGTCCTCGGTGAACGCATGCCCGCCGGGGCGGAAATGGACGCCAAGGTTGGCCGGAGCGCCCAGCAATTCATACACCGGTTTAGCCGCGAGGAAGGACTGCTTCACGGCATTGCCGTTGCAGACCGTGTCGGCGAGCGCTTCGGCGGAGAACAGCGGACGCGGGGCGACCAATGCGATCAGCCAGTGTTGATCGAACGGCAACTTGTCCACCTGTCCCGAGAACTGGGCCAGGCGGGAGCAAACCTGTTGCGGGAACCTCCGGGTGAAGTTCTCCAGCCCCTGCTTTCCCCCGCGAAGGTCGCTATTGAACCGGAACGAACCCGTTCCGGCGCACCCCGAACCGACCGGGGCGACCATCGCAAACCGCTCGTCGAACGCTCCGGCAATCAGCGTGGCCTTGCCGAGCCGTGAGTGGCCCACGGCGATCAACCGGGTCTTGTCGGCGAACGGCTGGGTTTGCAGGTAATCCACCACGCGCGACATCCCCCAGGCCCACGCCGCCAGGTCGCCCCAGTCATAGTCCGGGTAGGCGGGGAAAAACCCCGTGCCGCGACAGTCGGCCTTGTCCGCACCGCATTGCTGGTAGTTGTAGGTCACGATGGCGTAGCCCCGGCGAAACAGTTCCGCATAATCTTTGGCCGCGGTGTCCGGGTCGGCCATATTTGCAGATCTGCCTGGCGCTGTCTGTGTGGGAGAATGGTTGGTGAATGGCCCGGCGGCATTCGCAGGAGCGGCGTTGGACGGCGGCATTGCCGCGCCGGCTGCCGGAGGAGCGTTGGACGACTGGCTGCCGGGCGTGGGATGGAACGACGGCTGAATGAATGTCGGAAACGGTTTGTCCCCGGCCGTCGGCACGAATACCGCCACCTCAAATCCAAGGCTGTTCCCCGGACCGAACGTCAGCCGGACGCGCCTGAAGTTGACGGTTCCATTCAGCACGGTTCGCGAGGCCAGTTCGTGCCCGGTCACGTTTCCCGGCGGCGGAGGCATGGTTCCGGTCAGGTAATGCTCGAGGATCCGCTTCATCTGCTCGCGGCGCTCTTTCCATTGGCCGGCGTTCACCACCTTCTCGCCGCTGTCGAGCACCAGCGGATCCGGCATGGCGGGTCGGGACGGCAAATCCTTTGCCTCGGGCATGCTCAATCCCTGAACGGTGTTGGTGGCCGCGTGGACGGTCTCCAACTGCGCAGCAGCCTCCCCCGCTCCGGTCGCAATCGCCAAAAGGACGACAGCCAGCCAATAACTCGCCCTGCTCTTCATGATCTCGTCTGTCGAATCTTGCCGGAATATCGCATGGATTTTATAAAATCAGTCTCTTCAGGCGGTAGGTGAGCACTATCCGAAAGGTGGCTCAAGGCAATTCTGTCGCCCGAGATCGGCCGGGGACTCCGATCCTCAATCGCCGGCGGACCGCCCGCGCAGCTTCCGCCGCACTTCCGCCGCAGTGAACCCGTGCAGTTTGATCAGCTTATGCCGCGATGTCCGACCCCGGACCAGTTCGATTCGATTGCGTCCGCAATCCAGAATGCCGGCGAGCAGACGGATGAGCGCTTCGTTGGCGGCCGCATCCACCGGGGGGGCGGTGACTTTGATGTGCAACTCGCCGCCCAGGGGTTCGCCGATTTCATTGGCCGACGCGCGCGGCTGGAGTTTCACAGACAGCAAAACCCCATCCGCCTGATCGCGCACATAATCTGGAACCGGCATGGCACTTCAATTCACAGCCGGCCGATTATGCACGCAAAACGTGGACGGTGCAAAGACTCAGGGCCAATTCATGACGGGGTGGGGACGGCCTCGTCCCCAGTTAGATTGCTGAAACTCCAGAGAACCGGGGACGAAGCCGTCCCCGCCCCGAGATCGCCACCTTCATGAATCAGCCCTGGCAAAGACTCAAGGACGCCGGCGGTGCGACTGGAAGTGCGGGTGGCGGCGCGCCCAACGGTTTCAGGAGGCGCAAACGCCGGTTGAGAGCAGGACACCACCAGGACGTTGTGCGAAGAGAAACGGGAACAGTCCTTCTTTGCGTCTTCCTGCTTTTGCGTTAAGATCCTTCGTGGCCGGATCGAACATCTGCAATTCTGCCGCCGGCACAAACCACGGCGCCTGGGGGATCGACTGGGGGTCGGAATCATGATGGCAGCCGTGAGTTTTGCGGTGGATTCCAGCACGCTGATCGCCTCGTTGATCTGGGGCTCCATCGGTTCCGGCTTTGCCATTTATGGCTGGAAGCAGAAGGAACCGCTGCCTCTGTCCATCGGGATCGCCCTGGTCACGATTTCGTATTTTATCGCGTCGGCCCTTTGGATGTCGATCGTCGGGGCGCTGCTCGTGGCTGTCTTCGGCTGGTTGAAAAGACGTCTTTGATCAAGCCACTACCCGCGCGCGTTCCTGCGGGGAGAGGAGTTTCCAGGTCCCCGGCGCAAGCGTTCCCAGCAGATAACGTCCGATCCTCACGCGCAGGAGCCGCAACGTGGGGTGCCCGATCGCCGCCGTCATCCGGCGCACCTGGCGATTTTTCCCTTCGACGAGTTCCAGTCCGATCCAGCACGTCGGCACGCTTTTGCGGAACCGGACGGGGGGTTGGCGGGGCGGCAATTGCGGTTGAGGGTCGAGAATCCACGCCCGGCACGGCAGCGTCTTTCGCCCGGCGACCATCACGCCCCGCTCCAGCCGGCGCAGCGCGTCATGATCCGGAACGCGCTCGACCTGGGCCCAGTATTCGCGCTCGTGCGCATGTTTGGGATGCAGCAAGCGCCCGTTCAATTCGGGTTCGTCGCTCAGCAGCAGCAGACCTTCCGAATCGGCATCGAGCCGGCCGATGGGATAGACATTCTGGGGAAACTGGAACGATACGAGCCAGCGGTTGGGCGAACCGTCGGGGGTGAATTGCGAGAGCACACCGCAGGGTTTGTGGAAGGCGATCAGCATGGAATCGCGCCGAGGTGTGAGGCTTCTGGAACAGGGAGAAGTTTCACGGGTTCAGCGGTTTGCAC
>JBEKFT010000160.1:0-5056 GCA_050013175.1 Verrucomicrobiota bacterium | reverse complement strand
GGACGTGGGTTTGCGGCGGGCGTTTGAAAAAATTCCGGGTCACGTCCGGCGGAGGGCACGTGGTGGTGACCGGGACCAACTTTCTGATCGCGCTGGCGCCTTATTTTTTCCCCTTTTACGCGATTTTGGTGGTGGGTGTATTTGTCACTGGCCGGTTTTTCTGGAATTGGCAGCCTTACACCGTGTGGTTTCATCTGCTCCTGGGCGCCGCGTATGCGTTTCACGTGACGTTGACGGGGCATATTTTGAAAACGGAGCAGACGGACATCACGCAGCAGGGATATTTATTTTCGGCGGTCGTGATCTTTTTGGGAAACGCGGGTGTTTTATTGCTGGCCATCCCGCTGCTCGCGGTGCGGGTGAACGTGTGGATGGCGTTGCGCTGGTGGCTGGGATGCACGGTCGAGGTGTTGCAGGGAATGGGAAGAATGCTGTAAACACCCTCCGAAAATGATCCCGTTGCGGCTCGTTTGAAGAGCTACGAGGTGATTTTGGTGATAATTCTGTCTTGAAATGGGTGTCGGCTTCAGGCGAAATGCACCGTCGGACGATCCGACTCTATGGATTTAGGCGATATTCTGACGAAAGAGCAAATCATCATTGATCTGCAGGCGACCGACCGCTGGCAGGCGATTGATGAATTAATCAACAACCTGGTGGCGACGGGGAAAATCAGTCCCGAGCACCACGACGCGATTTCGGCCGTGGTGAAGAAGCGCGAGTCCTCGATGAGCACCGGGATCGGGTTTGGGATTGGCATTCCGCACGCATCCACCGATTTGATCGGGGAGGTGGTGGGCGCGCTGGGGCGTTCGTCGAAGGGCGTCAATTTCGACGCGCTGGACAATCAGCCGGTGAATCTCGTCATGCTTTTCCTGGTGCCGCAAGGCCAGTTTCAAAAGCATCTTCACACCCTGGCGAATATTGCCAAGCTCCTCCATCGGGCTGATTTTCGCCAGGCCCTGGAACAGGCGCCCGATGCCGAGGCCATGCTCAAAATCATCAAGGAGCATGGAAACAAATAATCCGTTACAACGCTAAAACGTTGGATCGTTCGTTCGCGCTTTGCGTCTTCCGCCGCTTCCGTTGTAACGTTTCAACGTTTTAACGATGTGACGATTTTCGTGCTTCCCCACAAGCTCATCGAGCAGCGTCTGCAGCGGGCGGCTTCGGCCGTACTGCCCGACGCCGATGTTTCCGCGGTTCTGGTGCGCCCCTGTCCGGACCTGAGATTCGGGGATTACCAGACCAACGCGCTGATGTCGCTGGCCAAGGCGCGGAAGATGAATCCCCGCCAGCTCGCGTCCGACGTGGTGGCGAAGCTGGACGTCTCGGATCTGTGCGAGCCCGTCGGGATTGCGGGCGCGGGGTTTTTGAATTTCAGGCTGAACCCTTCCGTGACGGTCCGCACGCTGGAGGCGGCGGCGCGGGGCGAGCACTTGTTTTTCGATCCGGCCGACGCGCCGCGGACGATTGTTCTGGATTTCAGTTCGCCCAACGTGGCCAAGCCGATGCACGTGGGGCACATTCGTTCCACGATCCTCGGAGACAGCCTTTCGCGCACGCTGCGGCTCCTCGGGCACCGTGTGATCACCGACAACCACATCGGGGACTGGGGCACGCAGTTCGGGATGCTGCTGGTGGGGTGGAAGACGCTGCTGGAGCGCGCCGCACTGGAGCGCGAACCGTTATCGGAAATGGAGCGGATTTACAAGGCGATCAGCTCGCAATGCGATCCCGACAAACCGGGTTACGATGCCGCCACGCATGAGGCCGCGCGGCGCGAACTGGTGAAACTCCAGCAGGGCGACGCCGAAAGCCTCGCGATCTGGCGCGAGATGATTCAATTGTCGCAAGCGCAATTCGACGCGATCTACGGCCGGCTCGGGGTGCAATTTGACCACACCTACGGCGAGAGCTTTTACCACCCGCGCCTTCGGCAGACGGTGGACGATTTGATGGCCAGGGGCATTGCGCGGGAAAGTGAAGGGGCGAAGTGCGTGTTCAGCGACGGCACCCGGCCGCCGAAGGAAGATCCCTTTCTCATTCAGCGCAACGGCGAATGGCAGCCGAATCCGCAGTTGATCCAAAAGCGCGACGGCGGGTTCAACTATGCGACGACCGATCTGGCGACGATCGCTTATCGGCTTGAAACCTGGCATCCGCGGGAAATCGTCTATGTCACCGACGGACGCCAACAGCTTCATTTCCAGCAAGTATTCGCCGTGTTCAAACGCTGGCATCCGGAGATGGCGGGCAAGCTGAAGCTGGCTCACGTCTGGTTCGGCTCGATTCTCGGTGAAGACGGCAGGCCGCTGAAAACGCGCTCGGGTGAGAACGTGAAGCTCTCCGAACTCCTCGACGAAGCGGAGGAGCGGGCCTTCAGGCTGGTTTCGGAGAAGAACTCCGAGTTGCCCGAAGCCGAGCGCCGTGAAATCGCCCGCGTGGTCGGCATTGGCGCGGTCAAATACGCCGATTTATCGCCCAACCGCCAGAGCGATTACGTCTTCAGTTGGGACAAGATGCTGGCGCTGAACGGCAACACGGCGCCGTATCTGCAGTATGCCTATGCGCGCATCCAAAGCATCTTTCGCAAGGGCAACATCCAGGCCCCGGCCTCCGGGATGCCGCCAGGGGCCCTCACACTTTCGGCGCCGGAGGAGCTTGCGCTGGCGAAGCATCTTCTCAACTTTGGCCTGACGCTCGAGGCCGCGGCCGACGAATATCGCCCTAATTTCCTTTGCAATTACCTGTACGACCTGGCCGGGCAATTCACGCGGTTTTACGAGAACTGTCCGGTGCTCAAGAGCGAGGGCTCCACCCGTGACAGCCGTCTGGCTCTTTGCGAGCTGACGGCAAAGGTTCTGAAGCGAGGCCTGGGAGTCCTCGGGATTGAAACCCTCGAACAGATGTAATTTCTCGGTGGTTTCCGACCGTGCCGCACCCGAACCGCCGGTGGCATCCCAGTCCGAACAGCATCGTTCCGAGCGCCAGCATCGCGAGCGCCCCCGGTTCGGGAACGGGCTCGGTGCTGCCGGTGACCATGACATTGTCGATGCTGAAGTATCCCGTGCTGGATTCGGCATTCCAGCCATAGAACCTGAACGTGACGGGTGAGGTGAGTCCGGAGAAGTCAGCGCCCAAGTCCACCTCGTTTTGGGCATGGTCCGAGGGGAAGGCCTCATCCCGGACCCAACGGAAGCTGTTGTCCGGACCGACGCCCAGGTCGGGCGTGTAAGGATTGATGCACGCCGGCAGGTTCGCGGCGAAATCGTCCACGCTCGAACGCACGGCATAGTTCCGGATTCCGTTATAAATGCGGTTGAGGCTGAAGGAAATCGTCACAAGGTCCAGCGCATATCCGGCCTGGGGTGTGAACGTCACGTCGTAATATTTCGCCTCGTTCAAACTTCCTGTGAAGTCGTCGAAGTTGGTGGAGTATGGGATCCCGCCGAGGTCGTTCCCGGTCCAGCAGAATTTTCTAATTACAGCGGGGCTGCCGACGTATCCCACGGCGGAAAACGAGCCGAATGTCACCCCTTGGGCCGTCGGGACCGGGGTTGGGTCCACCGTTCCGGAGTTGGTGGTGACGCTGGTGAAATAATATCCGATGTTGAACGGGAGTTGCTGCGCTTGCAGGCGCATCAAACTGAGGCCGACGATTGCGAAACCCAACCCAAAGAACACGCCGATTCTTTTCATCCCTTTGCCCTTTCGCTTTTGGTTTTGTTGTGTGGTATGACTGGAGGTGGAGCGACGAGGATTCGACGAGGCCGTACCCTGTCCCAAAGAATATCTTCATTCTTTTCATCCCTTCACCCTTCCAACCTTGTTATGGAACATCCTTTTAGGGGGTTTCCCGATTCGCGTCAAGAGAAAACAGATGCGCTGGGACCCAGCGACCCAGCGGCAGCTCCCGTTTATTGAATCGGGCGGTTCAGCCGCGAAGGGAGGACAAAAAGTCCGGCGATTCCCTGCCGGTGCTGCGGAAAACGAAAGTCCTCGCGCGTCAGGTCAGCCGCATCGGCATGACCACGTAGAGGAACGGGCCGTTGATCTTGAGGACGCCCGGGCTCAGCTCGTCGATCAGCTCGATGAAGACTTCATCGTTCGCCAACGCGTTCAGCGGATCGATGAGGTATTTGGGATTGAAGGCGATGGCCATTTCCTTGCCTTTATAGTTGATGGCCAGGCTTTCCCGCGCTTCTCCCACTTCCGGCGAATTGGCGGTGATGGAGAGGTTGTTCTTGCCAAAAGCCAGCTTGACCGAGTTCGCCTTCTCGCTCGTCATTATTTCAGCGCGCCGCAGTGCGTGCAGGAATTCCTCCCGCATTAACGATATGCGCTCCTTGACCTCGCCTGGGATCACCTGGCGATAGTTCGGATAATTTCCTTCGATCAACTTGCTGATGATTAAAATGGAGAATCCTTTGTCGTCCTTTAGTGTGAAGGAAGCCTGGTTGTCTGAGTAACGGATTTCAATGACGCCCTTGTCCTGCAACAACCGGGTGAGTTCGGCGACCGCCTTGGCCGGCACAATGAATTCGCCCTGGCTTTTTTCCGAGACATCCACTTCCTCGTCCACGAGCGCCAGACGCCGCCCATCCGTCGCCACCATGGTCATTTTGTGATCTTTCAAGCTGATGAAAATTCCATTTAAGACGTATCGTGACTCGTCGGTGGAAATGCCAAACGATGTTTTTCGCAGCATTCCTTTGATGGTTTCCTGCTGTAAAACAACCTTTTTATCGTCCTTGAACTTCGGCAGCGGCGGAAATTCATCCGCGCTTAGACCGTTTATTTTATAAAAGGACGCGCCCGAACGTATGCTGCACACATTTTTATCATCCACCTCAATGTCGATTTCGGAGTTACTCAACTCACGCACTATTCCAAATAATTTTTTAACCGGCACCGTCGAGGCTCCGGGTTTCTTGACTCCTGCTTCGACGCTGCAGGAAAGGGTTACATCCAAATCCGTCGCGGTGAATTCCAGGCGGTTCCCCTCGGCGCGAAGGAGGACATTGGAAAGGATGGGCAGAGTGGTGCGCGTGCT
>JBEKFT010000159.1:0-5057 GCA_050013175.1 Verrucomicrobiota bacterium | reverse complement strand
ACCCCCACCAGGCGCCCAGGTCCTCGCAGACAACCATCCCTTCGTTCTGATAGGTCAACTGGCCTTCATGAATGATCAGGCCCACATCCGCCACCCCGCCGCGGACCGCCTTGAAAATCCCATCGAATGGCACCACGACAAAATCAAGGTCTGCCGCCGGTTTGCCGAGCCACAGTTGCAAGGCCAGGAAAGCGCTGGTCATCGTCCCCGGCACCGCGATTTTTTTCCGCCGGATCTCTTCCCGGGTCCAGCGCCGTTCCGCGACCAGCATGGGACCGTAGCCGTCGCCCATGCTGGCGCCGCTCGGGAGCAGCGCGTAGCGGCCGGCGACATGGGCATAGGCATGGATGCTGACGGCGGTGATGTCCAGTTCGCCGCGCAGCGCACGCTCGTTCAAAGTCTGGATGTCCTGCAGGATATGCTCGAAACGATAACCCCGCGTCGGGATCAAGCCCTTCGCCAGCCCGTAAAACATGAACGCATCGTCCGGATCGGGCGAGTGGCCGAGCGTGAGCACAGGTTTATCCATGCGTTCATTCTTCAATTCCGGGCGCGGGTGTCGAATAAAATCAGAGTCCTCCACTTAACCGCTTGCGTTCGCTTTTTCGCGCGAACTACACTTCGCGTTCAATGCCGAACCTCAGCTCGCTCAATCCGCAGCAGCGTCTTGCCGTCGAGACGCTGAAGGGGCCGGTGCTGATCCTTGCGGGCGCCGGCACCGGCAAGACCCGCGTCATTACGTTTCGCATCGCCCACATGATCGAGGCCGGCATTCCGGCGGGGCATATCCTGGGCGTGACCTTCACCAACAAGGCCGCGCGCGAAATGCAGCAGCGCGTCGCGAAATTGATCCCGAGGAACGGCCATAGTCCAAAACCCGGCGTTCGAAGCGGCGGTTTGGACCCCCAACTCGCGACCCCGGATTCCGCTTCGCGCCGGGGTGAAGGGGATGCGGCCCGGCCAACCCTCTGCACCTTCCACTCGCTCTGCGTCCGCATCCTGCGGCAGCACATCGAAAAGCTCGGCTACAAGCGCAACTTCGTCATCTACGACGAATCCGAGCAGATTGGAGCGATCCGAAAGATTCTCGCGCGGATTTCAGCCAGGGGCGAGAAGACGGATCCCGCCGCCATTCTCAGCCTGCTGAGCCGGTTCAAGAATGGCGGCGAGCGTTCGGCCGTTTTCGCCGATGAAAGCGTCCGCGCGATGGCCGCGCATATCCGGTCCCGGTACGAATCCGCATTGCGCGCCTGCAACGCCGTGGATTTCGACGACCTGATCCTGCTCACCCTGCGGCTTTTTGCCGAGCATCCCGAGTCGCTCCAGGCCTGTCGCGCCCGCTATCGCTATGTGATGGTGGACGAATACCAGGACACCAACGCCGCCCAGTTCAAGCTCGTGCATGCCCTCACGCAAGAGCATCGCAACCTCTGTGTCGTGGGCGATGATGACCAGAGCATCTACGGCTGGCGTGGGGCGGAAATCGCGAACCTGCTCGACATGGAAAAACACTTTCCCGAGGTCAAAGTCGTCAAGCTCGAGCAAAATTACCGGTCCACGAACACGATTCTGAACGCCGCCAACGCCCTCATCAAAAACAACGTTCGCCGCCGCGCAAAGAAGCTCTGGTCGCAAAACGGAGACGGGCCGAAAATCACGTTGCACACGTTTGCCGACGATGATGAGGAAGCGCGCAGCATCGTCGAGGAACTGGAATATGCGCGGCTGGCGCGGCACGTTCCGTGGGCCGACCAGGCCATTCTGTTCCGCACCAACGCCCAGTCGCGGCCGCTGGAAACCGCGTTGCGCCTGGCGGGCGTCCGGTATCACCTGATCGGCGGCCAGAGTTTCTTCGACCGGCGCGAAGTGCGCGACTTCGTTGCGTATCTGAAGACGTTCCTCAATCCGCACGACGACGTGAGCCTGTTGCGCATCGCGAACACCCCCGCGCGCGGCCTGAGCGACGCGACGATGGAACGTCTGCTGGCCGCGAGCAACGAACGTAAATGTTCGGTGTTTTCGGCCATGAACAATCCGGTTGTGACGGCCGGATTCCAGCTCAGGACGCGCGACTGTGTCGAACGCTTTGTGGCCTTCATCGAGCGGACGCGAGAGATCCTGCAACGAGCAGCCGGCGGCACGCCGAGCCTGCGCGATTGGGCCGACCGGTTTCTCGAGGAAACCGGCTACATCCAGGAACTGCGCACCGCGGAGAAGGATGCGGAAGCCTCCGAAAGCCGGAGCCGGAATCTCAAGGAATTGACGGCCACGATGGACGATGCCGCGGCGCAGGGCGGCAGGGGTGTTCCGCCGGCATCCTCCGGCCTGGAGCGGCTGGAACTTTTCCTGGAGCAAATCACACTGGATACGGAGCGCGAGGAAGAGGACGAATCGCGCGGCGACGCGGTGACACTGATCACGATGCACAGTTGCAAGGGGCTGGAATTTCCGCACGTCTGCATCGTCGGCCTGGAGGACGGGCTGCTGCCGCATTCGCGCTCGAAAGCCGACGGCACGCTGGATGAAGAGCGGCGGCTGTTTTACGTGGCGATCACGCGCGCGATGCAAACCCTGACGATCAGCCATTGCGTCGGGCGGAGGAAATACGGCCAGATCCTGCCCTGCCTCCCCTCGCCGTTTCTCAAGGAACTCCCGCCCGAGCTGGTCGAAAACGGGGATGAAAAGGGAAAGCAACCGGTCTCGACCGAATCAGGCAAGCACTTGTTCGATGTGATCCGCGAAGGATTGGGCTGAGGCCGCCGCTCTTCGTCTTCAAAAACCTTGGGGGCGGGTTTTGGACTGCGGTGGCAGAGAGCAGCGGCGACACCGCTTTTCGGCCGCGGATGGGAATCCGGGATGGGAACAGAACATCCAACATCCAACATCGAACGCCCAACATCCAAGAGGACATCGCGGCTTCGCCGCGCCGGGTTTATCTGCGTTCATCTGCGGTTTAAGTTTTTTCCGCCGGTTTTTCTGGACGGAAGGACCATTTACTTCTAGAGAAAAGGATGCGCTCCATCCTGTTCAGTGCCTGTCTCATGGCGGGGTTCCTGTCGTCGATGTCCACGGCGTTCTGCACAGATGCGAACTGCGCGGGGTGCGACACACAAATCGCCAGCGCGATGATAATCACCAATCAGGGTGACGCCGGCGACTCCACCGTGACACCGCCGGTGGTTGGCGGAACGGAGTTCTGGAAGGATCCGGCGCTGCCGGTCGAAACACGCGTGAAAGATCTGGTGCGGCGACTGTCGCTCTCCGAAAAAGTCTCGCAAATCCGCAACCGCGCCCCCGCCATCCCCCGGCTTGGGGTGCCGGCTTACGATTACTGGAATGAATGTCTGCACGGCGTGGCCCGCTCGGGAGCCGCCACGGTCTTCCCGCAGGCCATCGGAATGGCGGCCACCTGGGACCTGTCGCTGATGCACCAGGTCGCGGACACAATCGCCACCGAGGCGCGCGCCAAGCACAACGAATACGCCCGCACTCATGACGGCGACAGCGCAAGATACTACGGCCTGACCTTCTGGACGCCGAACATCAACATTTTTCGCGACCCGCGCTGGGGCCGCGGCCAGGAGACGTACGGCGAGGATCCGTTCCTCACCGCGCGGCTCGCCGTGGCCTTCATCCGCGGATTGCAGGGAGACGACCCGAAATACATCAAGGCAATGGCCTGCGCCAAACACTTTGCCGTCCATAGCGGTCCCGAGCCCGAACGCCATCGCTTCAACGCGGTGCCGCCCGAGCGCGATCTCTACGAAACGTATCTGCCCCACTTCGAAGCCGCCGTTCGCGAAGGCCGCGTCGGCGCGGTCATGGGCGCCTACAACAGCGTGGACGGCGAGCCCGCCTGTTCGAATCCGTTCCTGCTGACCGATCTCCTGCGCCGGCAATGGGGATTCACCGGCCATGTCGTTTCCGACTGCGGCGCGATCTACGACATCTTCGCCAATCACAAAACCGTCGGCACCCCCGAGCAGGCCGCGGCGCGCGCGGTGAAAGCCGGCTGCGACCTCTGCTGCGGCACGGATTACAACAGCCTCACGCGCGCGGTCGGAGAGGGACTGGTCACCGAGCAGGAAATCGACACCGCGGTCGGCCGGCTGCTCGAAGCGCGGTTTCGGCTCGGGCTGTTCGACCCGCCCGCCGGCGTGCCCTACGCGCAAATTCCCTTCAGCGAAAACGACAGTCCCGAACACGCGGCCCTCGCGCTGCGCATGGCGCGCGAATCGATCGTTCTGCTCAAAAACAACGGGCTGCTGCCCCTGGACCGCGCCCGGATCAAACGGATCGCCGTCATCGGCACCAATGCCGGCTCCGTTCCGCTGTTGCTCGGCAACTACAACGGCACACCGTCCCACCCGATCACCATCCTCGACGGCATCAAGAGCGTCGCCGGCACCAACATCGAGGTGATCTATGACCCGGGTTGCCCGCTCGCCCTCCGCAAGGATCTCACGAATGCGCCGGACACAACCTCGTGGACCCGCACCGTCGAGGCGGCGCGATCGGCGGACGTCGTCCTCTACGTCGGCGGCATCAATTCGCGGCTTGAAGGCGAGGAAATGCCGGTGGATTTCGACGGCTTCAGCGGAGGCGACCGGACGCGCATCGAACTGCCTGCGGTGCAAACCGCCCTGGTGAAGGCCCTGCAGGCCGCCGGGAAGCCGGTCGTGTTTGTCAATTGCAGCGGCAGCGCCATGGCCATGCCGTGGGAGGCAGAGAACCTGCCCGCGATCGTGCAGGCATGGTATCCAGGCGAAGCGGGCGGACGCGCCGTGGCGGAAATTCTTTTCGGGAACATCAACCCGTCCGGACGACTGCCCGTCACGTTCTACCGCTCGACCGGCGACCTGCCGGCGTTTGACGATTACTCGATGAGCAATCGCACGTATCGTTACTTCAACGGCCAGCCTCTGTTCGCCTTCGGCCATGGTCTGACTTACACCCGATTCAACTACCGCGACGCCGCGCTGGATGCGACCGACGTCAGTCCGGGCGGCGCATTGAAACTCACGTTCCTGCTCGCGAACACCGGGTCCGGCGACGGC
>JBEKFT010000158.1:0-5061 GCA_050013175.1 Verrucomicrobiota bacterium | reverse complement strand
GTTCGTGGGGCTGATTGGGTGGGTCCCGCCGGCTCGCCGGGTTCGGGTTGTTGGGCCGTTGTTTCAACCCCCGTAATATACGTGCGGGCGTGGAAGACAGGCAATACTTTGGTTACGCGCCCGATAAACAGGAGAAGGCCACCCAAACCGTCCTGCAACAGGCTGAACGCCTCTGCGCCGACTGGACGGACTGAGCAATCCACTGTGAACATTGGATTGAATGAATGGCGCATCCGGCAGGACTTGAACCTGCAACCTTCTGATCCGAAGTCAGAAGCTCTATCCAATTGAGCTACGGATGCGTCCGGAAAGACAGAGTTACGTTTTCAGAACCGAAAGTCGAGTTCGGGTTCGCAGGATGTAGTTGGAGCCGCTGAAACGGAAGCAAGAGGTGTTGCGGCCAAGGCTATTGCGGAGGCCGCAGTTGGACGAGGGTGGCGCCCCACCCGCCGAGAAGTTCACTGGCGAGAGAAAATGAAACCACCTCGGGATGTTTGGCCAGGATCGAGTGCACCGTCTGCCGCAACTGGCCGATGCCTTTTCCGTGGATGATGCGCACACGGAGGATGCCGCGCTCGCGGCACGCCGCCAGGTAATCCGGCACGAGATCCTTTATCTCACGCGGGTTGAACGTGTGCAGATCCAGCACGCCGTCGATGGGGAGTGGAACCGGTTCGTCCATGTTTCAAGGGAATCGCTGGGTTTCTTCTTTCCCTTTTGTGAGCTTCTTTCGCGCTCATTGCAAGCCATTGACGAGTTGGGCGGGGAGCGGTTGCGCTTGCTGGGGTTGCTGGCTCTGGGCATCGCCCTGGCGAGGGAGAGTTGTCCGGGGAGGCGCATCTGGAACGGGCGACGCAGCAAGCCTGTGCTTGCGGGCGGAAGGAGGATCCGAAACTATATGTGGAGGCGACGGAGCAGAGTTCCAACGGAGTGCGGCGTTGCTGCTGAGCTGTGACGCTCGCGCCGATTCCCGGGGCAAGGATGGCCGTGTTCGTCCGTATTTGGGTGCTGACAAATGAAAATCGGTTTATTCGGCGGTTCATTCGATCCGGTCCACCTCGGCCATTTGCTGGTGGCGCAGACGGCGCGCGAGGAACTGGGTCTGGCACGCCTTTTTTTCATCCCGACGACCCAGTCGCCGTTCAAACCGGAGTGCACGCCGGCGCCGGCGCGCGAACGGGTCCGGCTGTTGCGCCTCGCGCTCGCGGGACAGCCCTGGTGCGAAATCGACGAACAGGAGATTCACCGTGGCGGGGTTTCCTTCACCATCGACACCCTTCGCGATTACGCGAGGCGGTTTCCGGGCGCGACGTTTTATTACCTCATTGGTGGGGACCACGTGTCGAAGCTGCCGGAGTGGCGCGAAGCCGGGGATCTGGCGCGGCTGGCTGAGTTTGTGGTGATACCGCGGCCGGGCCAGCCGGAGGCGCCGGTGCCGGAACCGTTTCGCGGACGGACGCTGTCGGGATTTCCGCTGGGGGTCTCCTCCTCGCAGATCCGGTCGCGGGTGAGGGCCGGTTTGCCGATCGACCACCTCGTGCCCGCGCGGGTGGCCGAGGCGATCGGCAACAATCGGCTTTATCTTTGAGCCGGTCTGCGCCATTGTTTCGCCAGATGGATTCAAGAAAACTCGCTTTGCTCTGCCGGGAACTGGCGGACAACAAGAAGGCGGAAGACATCGTGATCCTGGACGTGCGTGAAGTGTCGTCCGTGACGGATTATTTCGTGATTGCCTCGGGCACGAGCGAGCCCCATTTGCGGGCGATTGTTGACGAGATCAGGGATCAATTGCGCGAGCGGCATGAGCTTCGGCCGCACGCGGTGGATGGGACGCTGCAAACCGCGTGGGTGGTGCTGGATTACTTCGATGTGATTGTGCACGTGATGCGCCGGGACTTGCGCGATCGTTACGATCTGGAATCGCTCTGGGGCGACGCACCTCGAGTGAGAGGCCGGAAAAAAGTGACGACAGGGCGATAAGACCCGCCGTGTCCGGGGCGGGGTATTTGCTGGACCGGGGAAAATGGTATTTATTCCGCTTTGGGAGGTGTTTCCGCAGCGGCCTTCACCATTTCGTCCAGGAGCTTCTTGAAGTCCTCCAGGCCTGGAGCGGGGATGATGATGGTGTCGCGCCTTCCACCGACGTCTTCCGTGATCCGAAGGAAGCGTCCGCGGGGGTTTTCCTTGAGCGTGAACACGAACGTCTTCCGTTCGATTTGGACCTTGTCTGTCTTGAGGGTGTCTTCCTGAACAGGAGGTTTAGGCGCCCCATAGGAACGGTGGCCATAGGGAGATGGTCTGTCGTTTGAGATCATACTTTTTCCCGCTGAAACGCCTGCGGTCGGCTTGCTGGCGCCCAATGCAGTATCTTCTACTAAAAATAACATCTCTATATTTTTGTCAACCGTGATTATTACGGAGCGGAGCCTCCGATGTTGTCCCTGGATTTGATTGATTTCACCCGGGTCATCGCCCACTCTGGAAGCAGTGTGAGCAACGTTTGTCTTGTCACCGGTTCCTCGGGCTTGATCGGCTCCGAGGTGGCGGCATTCTTTCACTCGCGGGAGTTTATAATCCATGGAGTCGACAACAATCAACGCGAGGTTTTTTTCGGCCCGCAGGGCAACACCCGCTGGAACCAGGGGCGGCTGTCGCGCGCCTTGCGGCGCTTTACGCATCACGAACTGGACGTGCGCGATCGGGCGGGGGTGTTGAAACTGGTGCAAGACCTGAAGCCGGCCGTGATCATCCATACGGCGGCCCAGCCTTCGCACGATCTGGCCGCGAAGATTCCGTTCGATGACTTCGACGTAAACGCGGTGGGCACGCTGAACCTGCTGGAGGCCGCGCGCCGGTTCTGTCCGGAGTCGCCGTTTATCCACATGTCCACGAACAAGGTGTACGGCGACCGGCCCAATGCGATTGCGCTCAAGGAACTGGAGAGGCGGTGGGAGTATGCCGATCCGGCGTTCGAGCGGGGCATCCCGGAGAGCCTTTCGATCGATCAATCCCTGCATT
This sequence comes from Verrucomicrobiota bacterium, assembly GCA_050013175.1. Taxonomy (GTDB): domain Bacteria; phylum Verrucomicrobiota; class Verrucomicrobiia; order Limisphaerales; family BOG-1460; genus BOG-1460. The sequence continues at coordinate 2,043 of JBEKFT010000158.1, read as the reverse complement.
CGCTCTTCGGCGCATCGAAGGCGGCTTCGGATCTCCTCGTGCAGGAGTACGGCCGCTACTTCAACCTGCCGACGTGCTGCCTGCGGGGCGGTTGCCTGACCGGGCCGAACCACAGCGGTGTGGAATTGCATGGGTTCCTGAGTTATCTGATCCGCTGCAATCTGGAAGGAAGGGAATACAGGATTTACGGTTACAAGGGAAAGCAGGTGCGCGACAACATCCACGCGGAAGACGTGGCGCGGTTCATGTTCGAGTTTTATCAGAAGCCCCGATGCGGGGAGGTTTACAACCTCGGCGGCGGGAAGGAAAACTCGTGTTCCATCCTGGAAGCCTTCCAGATGGCCGAGGCGTGCACGGGCAAGAAGCAAACGCATCGTTATGTGGACCGCGCCCGGATCGGCGACCACATCTGCTATTACAGCGACCTGTCGAAAATGAAAATGCATTACCCGCAGTGGAAACCCGGGCACGGTCTGCCGGACATTTTCCAGGAAATCGTCGCGTCGTGGCACGACCGCCTCTGCGAGACATCCCCCTCACGTTGAATGCGAGTCCTGATCACAGGCGCCTGTGGATTTGTGGGCAGCAGGCTGGCGGCGGGGCTGAAGGAAGGCTGGCCGCGCCGGGATCTGATCGGCCTGGACCCATGAGTGACACGGCGCCCAGGCCCCCCCCGGTCAAGCTGCTCTCGATCGTGATTCCCGCGCGCGACGAGGAAGGGTGCATTTGCTCGACCGCGGAGCACCTGCACGTGGAGTTGCGCCTGCACAACATCCTTCACGAGATCATCGCGGTCGATGACGGCAGCACCGATCGCACCTGGGAACTGCTCACCCAGCTCGCCTCCCGCCTCCCGGTTCTTCTTCCATTGAAAAATGAAGGTCCCCACGGATTCGGCCGGGCCGTCATCCGCGGACTGGACCAGATGAAGGGAGACGCGGCGGTGATCATGATGGGGGACGAATCCGATGACAATCGGGACGTGGTGCGCTATTGGGAGACTCTGAACGAGGGCTATGATTGCGTATTCGGCAGCCGGTTCATGAAGGGGGGCGGGGCGATCGACTACCCGCGCGTGAAGCTGATTCTCAACAGGCTGGCGAACTTCTTTATCCGGATTTTGTTCAAGATCAAGCTGAACGACACCACGAACGCATTCAAGGCATACCGGCGCACGGTCATCGAGGGTTGCCGTCCCCTGATCTCACCGCATTTCAATCTCACGGTGGAGCTGCCCCTCAAGGCCATCGTGCGCGGATACAGTTGGAAGGTGATCCCCATCACCTGGCGCAACCGCCCCACCGGCCCTTCCAAACTCAAGATCAAGGAAATGGGCAGCCGCTATCTTTTCATCTGCCTGTATGTCTGGCTGGAAAAGTATTTCAGCCGGGGCGATTATAGGAGGCGCCGTTGAACACCCCGGCTCAATGTCTGCCGGCATTTCTAAGAGCGGTTCAAAGCGTTGCGCGCCTTTTGGTGCTTCCCGGTCTCGTGGCGGTTTCGTCCGCCGCAAGCGCCGAGTTTCGCGCGACGAACAAGTGGGAATTCTACATCGGACTGAGCGAGACGGCCCCGGCCATTGCGAGCGACGGCACGATTTACATTGGAACGTTTCGTCAGGAACTCCTGGCACTCGATCCGAACGGCTCCGTCAAATGGAGGTTCAAGACCGGCAGCGAGATCAAGTCTTCGCCGGCGATCGGCACGGATGGGACGATTTATTTCGGCTGCCGCGACAGGAAGCTGTACGCGGTGAGCCCGCGAGGGAGGGAAAAATGGGAGTTTGCCGCCGGGGCCTGGGTGGATTCTTCGCCGGCGATCGGCGCGGACGGGACGCTTTATTTCGGCTCGTGGGACAAGCGCTTTTATGCGCTCAGCCCGGACGGGTCGCTGAAGTGGAAATTCGAGACCGGCGGGGAAATTGAATCTTCGCCCGCGGTCGGCGCCGACGAAACCATCTACTTCGGATCCCATGACAAAAAGCTTTACGCGCTCAATCGGGACGGTCGGAAGCGATGGGAATTTGCGACGGGCGGCCAGATC
>JBEKFT010000157.1:0-5062 GCA_050013175.1 Verrucomicrobiota bacterium | reverse complement strand
GCCGAACAGGACGCGGGCCAGGGCGGTGCCGCCTTCCATTCCCGCGTAATTGGCCTGCAGCACAGCCGGCACCCGGTCCAGCCACGGGTCCATCTCGATGGCCGGTCCCGAAACCATCACAACGATCGTCCGCGGATTGGCTTGGACCACCCGCTCGATCAATTCGTCCTGGTCATACGGCAGCCGGAGGCTCTTGCGGTCCCACCCTTCGTCGTCCAGGTAACGGGAATGATTCAAGCCGGCGATGATGACGGCGACTTCCGCCTGGCGGGCGGCGGCGACGGCGCGCTCGATCAGGTTGGACCCGCCCAGTTTGCTGTATCCCACCGAATACGTGATGTTCGCCCGGTCGCCCAATCGCTTGACGATGCCTTCCAGGGGCGTGATTTCGTGCATCGTCTTGATTCCGGCGCCAAAAAAGCCGTTCGCATTGTGCCGCACCGCGTTCTCGCCAATCACCGCCAGCGACGTGATCGCGGATGCATCGAGCGGCAGTGCGTTGTCCTCGTTCTTGAGCAGCACCATGCCTTCCTCGGCGACGCGCTGGGCGGTGGCCTGGTGCTCGGGCGTGTTGAGCGAGCCGGGCTTTCGCCCCTCGAAAACGTGGAGGGCGAACATCGGACGCAGATTGCGCCGCACCTTGTCATCCAGCAGGGACATCGGGTACTCCCCTTTGCGAAGTCCTTCCAGGAACGGGTCGGCCAGATAATAATCCTTGTAGGGCCTCCCTTGCTCCGTGCCGGTGGTCAGCGTGCCCATCTCGAGATCCAGCCCGCCCAGCGCCGCCTCGCGGGTGTCATAGGTCCCGCCCCAATCCGACATGACCAGTCCCTGAAAACCCCATTCTCCCTTGAGGATTTTGTTGATCAGATAATCGCTGTAGGCGCAGTGTTCGCCCCGGAATTTCGTATAGGCGCCCATCACCGCCCACACCCCCGCCTCCTTGACGCCCGCTTCGAACGGAGGCAGGTAGATCTCCCGCAACGTGCGCTCATCCATGTCCATATCGATGGTGGCCCGGCCCATCTCCTGGTTGTTGCCGGCAAAATGCTTGATGCACGCGGCCACGTCGTGGTCCTGGACCCCGCGGATATAGTTCACCGCAAACCGCGCGTTCAAGTAAGGGTCTTCGCCCAAATACTCATAGACCCGGCCGCACAACGGCGTGCGGGTGATGTCCACGATAGGACCCAGGATGACGTCCTTGCCGCGGGCGCGGGATTCCTCCCCCAGGACTTCGCCATAAGCGCGGGCGAGGTCGAGGTTCCAGGTGGAAGCCAGCGCGCTCAACGCCGGCATCGCGGTGGCGAAATCATCAGTGCGGCCCGCCGGAGTCCACGTGTGGGGGCCCACATCCTCACGCACCCCGTGAGGGCCGTCGGTCAGCCATCGCGCCGGGACTCCCAGGCGCGGGACCGGGGCGGTGCTGAACTTCGAGTCGCCGTGCAGGAATCCGATCTTTTCCTCGAGCGTCAGCCGCCGGAGCAAATCCTCGACGCGCGCTTCGCGCGGCTGGCCAGGATCAAGATAGACCGGTCTTTCCTCCGCTCGTAAATCAGCGGAACCCGCCGTGCACGCGGCCAGTACCAGGCATTTCAGTAAATCAAATCCGTTCAGGTAGGGGAGTCTCATAGTTATAATGTATCGCGTATCGCGGCGCGGATTATTGCCGAAGGACGGGTTGCATTTCAAAGAAATTTCCACGTTCAGCCGTCTCGCTGGCATCGAAACTACGGATCCCGCCAAGGCAGGGCGGATAAATACGGATGGAAGGGCAGTTTTCGGCAGGACTATTTGCCAGTTTCCTATCGGCAGTTGAAAAGCGGCGCCGCCGCTGCCCTCTGCCACCGCAGTCCAAGAACCTCGCGGTTTTCGAATACTTTATCTGCTGTTGGAGGTTGGGCGTTCGATGTTGAATGTTGGATGTTTTGGTCCTGCTGAGTGTATCCGCGGTTCAACGTTCCTTTGCTGCGCGCGGACGGTCGGTTCCCTGGCCTCACACCAACGACTTGCGGATCAGCCAGGTCTTGATGATCTGCGTCAGGCCGACGTAGCAGACCAGGGTCGCCAGCAGGATCGGCCAGAAAAGCGGCGGCAGCGCCACGAACCCCAGCGCACCCGCCAGCGGCGAATACGGCAGATACGCGCTGATCCCCATGATCAACAGCGTGGTCATCGTGAGCTGCCAACTGGCCCGCGATTGGATGAATGGAATCAGGTTGGTGCGGATCACGTGGACGATGAGCGTTTGGGTCATGATCGATTCGACGAACCAGCCGGTGTTGAACAGGGCCGCGGCATGGGTGTGATTGACGGCCTCGCTGCCATAGCGGGCGACGAGTTCCGGCGACGGCGACGCCTGGTTGCACTTGAACAAAAACCACATCACCGCATAGGTGGTGTAGTCAAAAATCGAACTGATGGGTCCGATGAACAGGATGAACTTGGCGATCTCGCCGATCTGCCAGGGACGGGGCTTGGCAATCTGCTGCGCGCCGACATTGTCGGTCGGAATGGGCACCTGGGAGAAGTCGTAGAGCAGGTTGTTGGTGAGCACCTGAAGCGGCTGCATCGGGAGAAACGGCAGCCACGCGCTGGCGCCCAGCACGCTGAACATGTTCCCGAAATTCGAGCTGGCCCCCATCCGGATGTATTTCAGGATGTTGACAAATACCTTCCGTCCCTCGAGCACGCCCTCCTCAAGCACCATCAGGCTTTTCTCCAGCAGGATCACGTCGGCCGATTCCTTCGCGATATCGACGGCGTTGTCCACCGAGATGCCGACGTCGGAGGCGCGCAATGCGGGAGCGTCGTTGATGCCGTCGCCCATGAACCCGACCACGTGACCTTTCTGCTGCAGGGCCAGCACCACGCGCTTTTTGTGCGCGGGCGACAGGCGCGCGAACACGTCCGTGGTCTCCACCGCCTCGGCGAGCTGCGGGTCGGTCAGGCCTTCAACCTGGCTGCCGAGCAAAATCTTCCCCGCATCGATACCGACTTCCGTGCAGACCTTGCGCGTGACGAGGTCGTTGTCGCCGGTCAGCACCTTGACCGTGATGCCGTGCTGCCGCAGGACGGTGATGGCTTTGGCGGCGGTGTCTTTCGGGGGGTCGAGGAACGCCAGGTAGCCGGTCAGCACCAGAGTGCATTCGTCCGCTTTCGAATACGCGGCCTGCTTTTCCACCTTCCGGGTCGCCACCGCCAGCACCCGGAATCCATCCTCGCTCAGGTCATTGACCTGCTCGATCAGGTTGCCGACGAGGATCGGTTCCATGGGGAAAATCTCGCCCTCGCTCTCGAAATGCGTGCACCGGGCGAACACCGCCTCGGGCGCGCCTTTGGTCAGTAACTGCCGCTCGCCATCCGGACCTTCGACCGCCACGGACATCATGCGGCGCGAGAAGTCGAACGGGATCTCGTCCACCTTGGTGTACCGTTCGACGCCGAGTTCGCCGTGCAGCTCGGTGTATTTCAGGACGGCGCGGTCGAGGACGTTTTTCAGCCCGGTCTGGAAATGGCTGATCAGATAGGCATCGCGCAGCACTTCCTCGCTTTCCTTCTTGAAGACGTCGCAATGGATTTCCAGGATGACGCGATCGAGGGTCAGCGTGCCGGTCTTGTCCGTGCACAGCACATCCATCGCCCCAAAGTTCTGGATGGAATTGAGCCGCTTCATGATCACCTTCTTCTTCGACATGGCGAGCGCGCCTTTGGACAGGCAGACGGACACGATCATCGGCAGCATTTCCGGCGTCAGACCCACGGCCACCGCCAGGGCGAAGAAAAAGGCGTCCTTCCAACTGTGCTTCATCAGGCCGTTGATGAGGAAAACTGTCGGCACCATCACCGCCATGAAGGAGATCATCAACCAGACGAACTTTTTCAGCCCCCGGTCAAACGCGGTGGGCGCCTGCAGCCCCGCCAGGGTGCTGGCCATCTTCCCGAAGTAGGTTTGAGTGCCGGTGGCGACGATAACGGCCGTCGCCGAGCCGCTTTCCACGCTGGTGCCCAGAAAACAAAGATTCGACCGTTCCAGGGACGAAACGCCCTCGCGCGAGTCCCGCGCGTCGGTCTTCTCGACCGGCATGGATTCGCCAGTCAACGTGGCCTGAATGATGAACAGGTCCTTGGCCGAAAGCAGGCGGACATCTCCGGGGATCATGTCGCCGGCGGACAACTTCACCACGTCGCCCGGCACGATATCCCGCAGCGGGATCTCCTTCGGCTGGCCGTCCCGCAACACGGTAGCGGTCACCTTGATCATCGCCTTGAGCTTGGCGGCCGCGTTGTCGGCCTTCGTCTCTTGAACGAACCGCAGCGACAACCCCAATAATACCATCACCAGCATCAAAGCGCCGCCGATGTAGTCGCTGGACGATTCCGCCGTTGCGAAGGTGAGAATCGCGAGGATGGTCAGCAGAATCACCAACGGGTTGAGCGCCGCCGTATAGACGCGCTGAAGCCAACTGTGCTGCCGCTCGCTCGCCACCTCGTTCGGACCGTGCTGCTCCAGCCGCGCGGCAGCTTCCTCTTCGCTGAGCCCGGTCGCCGTCGAGCCGAGCCCTTGCAGGACTTCGGCCGCCTCTTTCCCGGCGGAATCCCGCACGGCATCGGACACGTGCTGCTGAGTTGTATCTTTTGGACCCGCCATAAAGCGAAGGCGCGCCTATGAATTACACGCGCACCGCGGAACCTCCAAACAAAATTTTCCGGGACTTCCCTTTATTTTGGGGCCAATTCATCCGGGGTGGCGACGGCGTGCGGCTCTGTGAGCCGCAGCAAGCGTGGAAACTCTGGGCGATCTAAAACTTCCCGGCGCGCTTTGCACCGCCAAGCCTGCTACCACAGACTCGCGTGCCACTGACGCCGGCTGCTGCGTTTCCAGCGAGCCCTCAGCCCAGTCGCTTTCGCAACTGATCGAGCTGTTCGCTCAGCGCCTTGGGGAAGTGGGCGCCGAATTTCGCGGCGCTCGCAGCCACGTCCTCCACTTCCTTCTTCCATCCTGCAACGTCCACCGAAGTCAGCTCCTTGAGACTGTCCGGCGAAAGGTTCAAACCGGTCA
>JBEKFT010000156.1:0-5080 GCA_050013175.1 Verrucomicrobiota bacterium | reverse complement strand
TCAACCGTGGTGGCATGTCGTGGGTGCGGATGACGAAGATCGCAGGATTTATCGCACCGCCGAGCCGGTGCTGCTCTGGCACGCAGAAAACCAGCAATACCTGGTCAACCGGAAGCCGGTCGCCACAGTCGGGTTGGTCTGGTCACAGCAGAACTCGGACTTCTATGGCCGGGACGATGCGGAGGAATGGGTCGAACTGCCCCGGCACGGCTGGACAACCGCTCTCGTCCGGGCCCGAATCCCCCACCTTCCAGTCCACGCCGACCACGTGGCGCGGGATGCAGACCAGTTTTCCGTTCTGGTTCTGCCCAATGTCGCCGCCCTGTCGGACTCCCAGGTCGAAGCCCTGCGGCGTTTCGTCCAGCGCGGCGGCAGCCTCATCGCCACGGGCGAAGCCAGCCGCTGCGACGAATGGGGCGAGCCGCGCGCCGATTTCGGGCTGGGCGACCTGTTTGGCGCGCACGTTCTCCACGGGCGGCCCTCCGCCACCGATCCCATCAAGCGCCGCTGGGCGTCGGAAACGCAGCACACCTACCTGCGCCTCAAGCCGGAGTTGCGCTCCCGAGTTTATGGCCCGAAGACCGGAGACGCACCGACGACGACCGGAGAACGACATCCTGTCCTGGCTGGATTCGACGAGACGGACATTCTTCCTTTTGGCGGCATGCTGGAACCGCTGCGTCTGGACAAGACGGCGTCCGTCCTGGCGACCTTCATCCCTTCGTTTCCCGTGTCGCCGCCCGAAAGCGTCTGGATGCGCGAACCGCGCACGGACATTCCCGGACTCCTCGTCAACGAAGTCCGCGACCGGGGCCGCGTCGCTTTCCTGCCCGCCGATCTCGACCGGCGGTTCGGCCGCGACAACCTCCCGGACCACGTCAACCTGATGGCCAATCTGGTCCGCTGGGCGGCGCACGAGACGATTCCGTTAAACGTCGAGGGCGCCGGGTTCGTGGACTGTCATTTGTATCAACAGCAAAACCGGCTGGTGCTGCACGTCGTCAACCTCACGAACACCGGCACCTGGCGCGCGCCGGTGGATGAGTTGATTCCGGTGGGTCCGCTGCGCGCGCGCGTGCGCCTGCCGACCGGCGTCCGGGGCAACCGTATCCGCCTCCTCGTTTCAAAGCGTTCCCTCAAAGCCTCGGTCAAAGATGGCTGGACCCGGTTCGACCTCCCGACGGTGATCGATCACGAAGTGGCGGTGATCGATTAAGCCGCGGATTTTTCAGCGCCGATCCGCAGATTTCCGACGAGGACGGCTCCCTCCTCGATCGCGAGGTTTCCGGCCTCCAGGTTTCCGAACAGGCGGGCGGTGGCTCTCAGGGTGATGGTGCCTTTCGCCTGGAGATCGGCGGCCAGTTCACCGGAAATATCGGCGGATCCCACTTGAATGCGCTCTTTCCAGCGGAAAAGGTTGTCAACCGGAATGACCAGGCAGCCCGCGGCGATGGTGCCTTTGATCTCGGCCATCGTGTGGATGGTGAGCGACCTTTCGGCCACGAGCTTTCCCAGGAACCGTCCCCTGATGACTGCATCCCGGGCGAGGGTCTCGGAGTTGAAAACATAGCCTTTTGGCTCGACGACGAATGTGCCCTTGGTTTTGAAGTTTTTTGATACCGCGGTGACGATGTGATAGTCCTTGAGGTCGATGTAGCGGCTGCACCGTTTGCACATGGTGGACTCGGCGGTGGCCGGGACCTCCAATTCAGCGCCGCACTCGAAGCAGGTGATCTTTTTCTGTGCGGGTCCGGCCGCCAGGGGCTGGGGAGGCGGCTGGAGAATGTCCTGGACCCGAAGATGCTGCCCGCACTTTCTGCAAATGCTCGAGAACCCCGTGCGCGGCTCCATTTGTTGATGCCCGCAACGGGGGCATGGCACCAGGACCTTGTCCTGTTTGCTCGCCGGCATTCAAAGGTTGGAGCCTGTGCCAGAACCGACTCCCGCGCGGGCCGGCCGGACACCGGGAAACCCGTCCCTGCGATTCTGGAAATGAGCGCAAGCCGTCACGTTGGACGCGTCCTGGAGAAGTGCTTCAGCGGAAGGCCGGTTTCGCCGGTTCGGGCGCCTTGGGGGCCTCGCCGGAACGCGGTGGCGCCGCCGACGGGGCGACCTTGTTCGGGTTTACTTCCGTTTTTCCCACAAACGTCACCCCTTCTTCGATGGCCAGTTTGGCGGCGCGGATATCGCCGAACATTTCCGTCTTGGCTTTGATCTCGATTTTCTCCTTCGCCACGATGTTGCCGTTGACCTTTCCGCGCACCACGACGGACTGGGCGTTGATATTGCCGTTGACGACCGCGCTGTCACCCAGGTTCAGGACTCCGTCCGACTGGATTTCGCCCTCCAACTTGCCTTCAAACGTGAGTTCGCCTGAAAACTTGAGGGTGCCTTTGATCTCGACGTCCGCCGCCAAAATGTTTTTTGATGTGTTGGGTGTTGCATTCATTGGTTTTTCGCGTTTGATTCATTTTTTCCGGGCGAGGCGCCGTCGATCAGCCGACGATCCTGTGCATCCTGCAATCCGAGCCTTGCAGTTTGCACGCAGAAACCCCTTCCCGGCTCCGAAAACTCTTTTCATTGGATCATGTTGCTTCGAGCGGAGCAGGCTTGCAAGCGCCGGCTTCGGGCAAAGACGAGTTATTCGAAGCAGGGTTGTTCAATCCCTCGCTTTCCATCGTCGCCTCGAACCGGATTATTCGGGCAGAAACCGTGCCAGCGAGCCTTCGCCGCACTCTTCCCTGAATAGAAGCGTCTGAAATATCCGAGGCTAGTCCGGGTAGCCGTCCGGATGCCTCTGATGCCACGTCCAGGCGGTGGCGATGATGTCGTCGAGCTTCGGGAATTTCGGTTTCCAACCCAGTTCGCGAACCGCCTTGTCCGCGGAAGCGACCAGCCGGGGCGGATCGCCGGGACGGCGCGGCTTTTCAACGGCGGGAATTGCCTTGCCGGTGGCCCGTTCGCACGCCTGAATGACCTCGCGAACCGAGTAGCCGTCGCCGTTGCCAAGATTATAAAAGCCCTGTCTGCCGGGCTGCAGTCCGAGAATATGCGCCTGCGCCAGGTCGATGATATGAATGTAATCGCGGATGCAGGTGCCGTCGGGCGTCGGGTAATCGGTCCCGTAGATTTCGCAACGGGGTTTGTGGCCGAGGGCGACCGCGAGCACGTTGGGAATGAGGTGGGTCTCGATGCGGTGATGTTCGCCGAACTGTTCGCTTGCGCCGGCGGCGTTGAAGTAGCGGAAGGCGACGAACTCAAGCCCGTAAATCTGCCGGTACCATTGCAGGATTTTTTCGAACATCAGCTTGGATTCGCCGTAGGGATTGATGGGGCGCTGAGGCAGATCCTCGGTCATCGGCACCCGGTCGGGCGGCCCGTAGGTTGCGCACGTGGAACTGAAAACAAACTTCTTGATGCCGCACTCGACGGCGGCATCGAGCAGTTTGAGGCCGTTAACGACGTTATTGTGGAAATACTTGTTCGGATGAGTCATGGACTCGCCCACCAGCGCGCTGGCGGCGAAGTGCATGATCGCATCCGGCTTTGCGGACCGGACCGCCTTCAGGATGTCGCCGGGTTCCTCGGGTTTGCCAAGCAGGAAGCGGGCTCTGGAGTCCACGGCGGATCGATGGCCTTCGGAGAGGTTATCGTAAACCGTGACCTGGTGTCCGGCGTTGAGGAGTTCCTCCGCGCAGATGGAGCCGATGTAACCCGCGCCGCCGGTGACGAGAACATTCATGCGATAGGACTATGAGGCGGAGCAAGAAAGTTCAAACAAATTTCCGTAAAAGGGGTGGCGACGGCCGTCGCCACCCCGCGCTCAGCCGGACCCGACGTTAAATTCAATTCGTGTGCGCGAGCCAGTCTCGCGGTTGTTGATTTCCATTTCCTCCAATTGCCACTGTCCCCGGACCTTCTTGAATTCCTTCGGGTCGAATACCTTGAGCACCCCGCCCGCGCCATCGCAGGCCTCGGCATGCACAATGCCGTCGGTTTCAAGGTCGATCCAGGCCAGGACTTTCGAGCAGGCGCCGGGAACAGGCCGGGGGTTGATGCTCTCCAGAACGCGACACGCCCGGCCGCGGCGCATCTCGGTTTTCAACAGGCGCTGTTCCGGCCAGTGGAAGAATTCCAGGCCCAGATCCGCCGGTGAAAAGTCCGAGCCGGCAAAGGCATTGGTCGCGGCGTCGTCGCTGGAAATAGATTTCAATGCCGGCGCCATGGTTTCAGGTGCCGGCGTCCGGCCGTAAAGATAGCGATTGGGCCCGTTGGTTGAATGGATGACGATCAGTTTTTCCGCGCCTGTGGAGTTGCTGGCGAAGTACAGGGACTGCCATGCTCCATCCAGCAGGGTGACTTCTGCTTCCACGAAGAATTTTTCAGTCCGTTTACCGGACCGGATTTCAAGGGTGCCCGTGAAGCGGGAGTTTTCATCGGGCCGTTGTGAAAGAATCTCCGCCGCGAGCGCGCGGCCTCGTTTGGAAGCTTCGGCGGGACTGAGCGTCTTCGGTTGCGATTCCGGGGCGGCGGCTGCGGTGAGGAGCAGAGCGGCAGCTGAGAGCAGCAGGCGGGCGGTCATTTCGAGCTCAAAGTCAGGGGGAGGAGCTCGGAGATGCGTTGCACGAAATGCGCCCGGAGTTTCTTGCGGACCTCGTCGGGCACCTCGGCCCAGTCCGTGCGGTTTTGCTCGGGCAGGACGATCTGTTTGATGCCGAAGCGGGCCGCGGCGAGGACTTTCTCCTTGATGCCGCCGACGCGCAGCACGCGCCCGCGCAGGCTGATTTCGCCCGTCATCGCCACTTCCGACCGCACCCGGTGCCGCGTCAGGAGAGAGGCCAGCGCGACCAGCAGTGTGACCCCCGCGCTGGGGCCGTCCTTTGGCGTCGCCCCCGCCGGCACGTGAATGTGAATGTCGAACTTCCCGTAATCCGTCATGTCGATGCCGAGAGCCGCGGATTGACTGCGCAGATAGCTGAGCGCCGTCTGGGCGCTTTCCTTCATGACTTCGCCCAGCGAACCCGTGAGCAACAGGTTGCCTTTGCCCGGCATCCGCGTCGCTTCGATAAACATGACTTCG
>JBEKFT010000155.1:0-5097 GCA_050013175.1 Verrucomicrobiota bacterium | reverse complement strand
TACGGGGTGCCTGACCTTATTCGTTAACATGAGCAGCGATGCGATTATCACCACGCTTTTTTGGTCGGCGGAGGCTGTTTTTGCTGTGACAGCGGTGGTGATGTGCATCGCCGAATTTGTCCTTCATCGACCTGTTTCCCTTCCAGTTCCATCCCTTTACTGGCCGGTTGCGAAGTTGGGGTTCCATCGAAATCGGAATGTTCGCAGAGTTTTTCGCTTCCTATTCTGCGATCTTTATCGGAAGCGATTCTGGAATCCGGTGATGAATACCTCACTGAAGCAGAAAGGTTTTGATCGCCAACGACATCGTTCCACCAGCAACATCCATGCGGCATGTTCAGCAATGGTGCTGACGTTGATTGCCTTCACCATCTACTGCGCGATGTATATCTGGGCTGTGGGTTTTGCCGGCTTTGAACTCATTTTTAATGCGCCTGCAATCGTCTTGTCGCGTTATCTGTATCTCCTGACGCGACGCAGGCCCGGCCTCAACCGGCCGCGAAAAACATTTGAGAGCGAATACGAAAAGCAGGCCTAACGCTCCAGGCTGCCCCTACGAGCGTCGCAGTTTGGTCCTTGAGATTGTGGGCTGATTTGTGGCATAGATACGGGGTGCCTGCGCTATATCATTACGGCAATACTCACAACAAACATTATGGAACAAAAATAACCAAATTACAAGTCGCCGGAGCCAAGCGCCATTGGCGCTTTTGTTTCCCGACAAGTCGGGATTCATGTCGCAGGTCGGCGGTGGCGCAGCTTTCTACGATATGGCTTCATCGATGTTTCCACTCGCGCGTATGCGTTATATCGGAAGTCTGGCTGGGAGGATTGTGGCGTTCAAAATGGTCAACGGATTATGAAATTCCGACGATGTGAACCCTAACACCTACTAAAACTTATGATCGCCAGGCAAGAACACACTCCTCAGGAAATGCAACGTTGGGAATCGAGGGCGCCAGGCTGGCAGATTCGTTGCCTGAAGTGTGGATTCACGGAGCCGTTTGGCAAGTATGGCATCCGTAAATTAGCCGCAGGTAAGAGTTACACAGTTGGCTTTTGCTCCCATTGCCGCTGGCTTCGATTTTATGTCATTGAGAAAGCATCAGATGAGCGAGCATGACCAGACAAGCGGCCAGTTGCCTGAACTTCATCGTCGATATGGCCACATTGAGCGCATGAACACTATAAAGATCACTTCCTCGCTATTCGCTGTTTCGCTTCTGGCCTTGACCGGCTGTTCGACGACACACCCAGCCGGTGACGCAAAGGCCGACTCCGAGACGGTGCTGGTTACGTATCATGTCCAGTCCGGCAAAGAGGCGGAGTTTCAGGCGGTGCTCTCGCGCGGTTGGGAGGTTTATCAGAGTGAGCATTTAGTATTTGCCAGGCCGCATATCATCGTTCGAGATACCGAGGATACAGGCAAGACACGCTTCGTTGAGGTTTTTACGTGGGTAAAGTCGCCCGACCATGCCCCTGACAGTGTAAAGGCGGTTTGGAAGCAAGAGCAGTCATTATGCGAAGCACGGAGCGGACATGGCGGCATCGAGGGCGGCGAGGTGCGGCTTATTATAGGAAGGTAATGACTAACCACCAAAGGATTGAATCGACCGGAGCGAAGCGGAGCGTCATTCCAATCCGTTGTTGAACCAGCCCGTGAGATTAACAAGAAAGACAAATGCGGCAACAGAGTTCAACGGTCCAAAGGCGCCCGCTTACCCCCCCGCAAACAATGTGAATTGCGCTCAGCAGATTTCCAACAATTTGGCCAGTGGTTTGTGAACCTCGAACAAAAGCCGTAAGGCCAATTCATGAAGGGGTGGGGACGGCCTCGTCCCCACTGAGACCGCAGGAACTCAAGGGATCGCGGGGACGAGGCCGTCCCCGCCCCGATATTGCCACCTTCATGAATTAGCCCTGCAAAAGCCGGTCTGTTTGCGGCTTATATGTTGAGAAATCCTCGATCAATCCAGCGGGGTCAAATTGCCCGCCAGGCCCCGCCGCGCAGCGGCTGGGTTCAACAAGACTTTTCCAGGTGGTGAAGCCAGTTGGCCACGCGTGGGAAACGTGAAACGGGGTTGATTTAAACCTCTACTATCTTTCCCGGTTCCGGCTGGATGATTTTGATCTTCGGATAACGCGCGCGGATTTGATCCTCGAACCAGTGGCGCGATTTCTCCTGGCCGTGGCCGAGCAACACGACGCGCGGTTCGACCCGGCCGACGAAATCGAGCAGGTCCTGCCGGTTGGCGTGCGCGGTCAGATCGAATTCCTGCACTTCACAGGTGCGGGTCACCTGGCCGCCGCCCGCGCTGAACAAAAATGTTTCGCCGGGCCTGGCGGTGCGGAGACGCCCTCCCGGCGTGTCCGGATCGGTGTAACCGACGAAGAAGATCGCGTGGCGCGGGTCGCCCGCCATGCGCCGCGCCAGGTCGTGCGCGGCGGTTTTTTCGGTCATCATCCCGGCCGTGATGACGAACAGCCGCCCGCCCGTGAGGCTCATGGATTCCGACTGCCCCTTTTCCAGGACGATGAGATTCAACGCCTCGTGCAACTGCAGGCCCGGGTGCTGGCGGTGCGTGCGATGCGATTCCAGATCGTAAATTTCCGTAAACACACGGCCCAGTCCCCCGATATAGACAGGCTGCCGTTTCAGCTTCCCCTCGCGCATCAACAGGGCCAGCAGCGCCAGGATCTCCTGCGTGCGCCCGAGTGCGAACGTCGGAATCAGCGCCGAGCCTCTGCGCGCGAGCACGCGCTGGATCGACTGGCTCAGCCGGGCGACCTCCGCCTCGCGGCTGAACCCGGGCGGCAGCACGCGGTCGCCCCGCGTGGTTTCCATCACCAGCACGTCGGCCCGGACACCGTCGAAGCGCGCGCCTTTCAGGATCGTCTGGTCGTGAAAGCAGACGTCGCCGGTGTAAAAGAGGGTTTCCTTCCGGCCGCGGACCAGGATGCCGGCGGAGCCGAGCGCGTGCCCGGCGTCGTAAAACTCGAGGATCGGCGACACAAAACCGGCGCGGGTCTTGCGAAACGCGGCCCAGTCCACCTCGCGATTGTATTTGAAGCCTTGGAACACCGGCGCGATTTCATCGACCTCGGCATGGCTGTAGAGAGGATATTCCTTGAGGCCGAGTTCGTCGCGCTGGCGGATCATGACGTTGACCGAGTTGTGCAGCACGCGTTCGACGAGGAAATAGCTCAACTCGGTCATGAGCACGTGGGCTTGCGGAAAATAGCGCAAGGCAACCGGCAGGGAACCCACGTGATCGTGGTGGCAATGGGAAATCGCGATGGCATCCACGTCGGACTTTTTGACCAGGTCGTAGAGCGGCAGGCTCGGGCGGCCCTCCCGCTTCGGATGCGTGCCCGCATCGAGCAGGACCCGGTGTCCGTCCAGCTCCACCAGCCAGGCGCTGGCGCCGATGTCGGTGTCCGGGTTCAGGTTGGTAATGCGCATAATTCAATCAAACACAGGCCATGTGGAGGCGAGGGTGGTGCGAACCCGTTGCGGGTTGCAAGTCGGGAAAACCTCAGCCTGCCAGCTTGTATCCCGGCGGCGGCTCGAACTGCTTGATGTCCGGTCTGGCAAACTGGATTTGGTGGAAGCGCAGCGTCGAGGTGGAGCCCTTGTCCTTCGTTTCGATCCGGATCGGAAAATCTTTCAGGTCGGTTGCATTCCAGGTGGTCGCTTCGAGAATCACCGTCTGCTGCTCTTTCACCGTGACATGGTTCTTCACGCAAGCGTGGCCGTCGATGGTTTCCTTGCCCAACTCAGTGCGTTCGGTGCTCAAGGTTTTTCCAACGACGTCCGCCTCCGCCTTCGACATGGGAACGACCGAATAATTCCGAAGCGCGGGATAGAGGATGTAGCTGGCCTTTTTGTCGGGGCGGATGATGGTGGCCATTTTGCCGATGCCCGCCTGGTTCATTGTGGAAACGATCTCGGGGGTCACGTGTTTGCTCCGGATCTGCGACACATCGATGTCGAGCCGGATTTTGCCGTCCAGGGCGGCGAAGGTCATCGGCATGCGCAGCAGCTCCTGCTGCGTGGGATCGAGCACGACAACGTCCACTTTGGCCGAGAAGAAGGTGGTCCGGCCGAAGAGCTGGGTCAACGCGGCGTTCATCCCCCCCGCCGCGCCCTCGGGCAACTGGGCCCGGCCGATGGATCCGAGCAGCGGGATGACAACCGTCAAGAGGACCCATGCGGGTCGAAACGAGCGCAGCTTTTTCATACTGACTCCCGCTGAAATTAATTCGTCGCCGAAAATACACCAGACAAATCGAATGGCAGGGAGCGGGGCGGCCGTTCGCTCCAGTCTATGCCAGCAACCAAAGTTCCTGTCCTAAGCGCGAGAACATAATTCAGTTGATGGAGTACGTTAAGTCTGTATTGACATAATCATTTGCTTTTGTAATGATGACTCCCGTCACCCTTTCCCACCATTCCTGGGTTCCACCCAAGGCTTCTGGGCGAGTTTGATTCAGTCAAGTCACTGCATTGATCTCCGCCGAAGCGGAATCACTGCAAACAGGAAGCAACTGTGAATACTCGTTCAGTTCATCCGTTTCTCCTGCCCGTGCTGTTGGCCGGTCTGGGCATGATGCTGCCTGGCCGCGCGCCAGCGCAGAACCTGACAGCTCTGCATCATTTTACTGACGGCAGCGACGGAGCAAATCCGTGGGTCGGATTGATTTTATCGGGCAACTTCCTGTATGGGACAACGCAGAATGGCGGCACAAATGGCCATGGCACGGTGTTTGCGTTAAGTTTGGTTGCGCCGCCATCAATAGGAATCACCACGGTAGGCAATCACATCATTCTTTCCTGGCCGACAAATGCAATCGGTTATACTGTGCAATCCATCGCTAATCTGTCATCCGGAATCTGGTTCACTGTCGCCAATGGAACAGCCATTGTTGGTGCCAGTTATGTTTATTCCAACTCAGCAAGCGGCAGTGTATTGTTCTACCGCCTCATACGCTAACCACCCCTCATCATGATAACAAAACCACAAAACCACCAACCAACCAATAGGAACACGTTATGAAAAAGATACTTCCAACCCGCCACGCCGGGGTGACTACGAC
>JBEKFT010000154.1:0-5112 GCA_050013175.1 Verrucomicrobiota bacterium | reverse complement strand
CTGGAAAACCACAACGTCGTGATCGGCGCGGTCATCTCCGTTCTGGACGGGGCCAGAATCAAGAAGGGCGAGACGTTCGTGCAGTGGGACCCCTACAACGTCCCGATTCTCTCCGAGAAAGCGGGCAGGGTGAAGTTCCACGATATCATCGAGGGCGTCACCATGAAGCAGGAAGTGGACGAGCAGACCCAGCAGGAAGCGATGGTCGTGATCGAACACAAGGAGGATTTGCATCCGCAGATCATCATCCTGTATGACAGCGGGGAAGTGGCCGCCAACTACCCGATCCCCTCCGCCGCCCACATCGTCGTGAATGAAGGCGAAAAGATTGTCGCCGGCACGTTGATGGCCAAAACGCCCCGCAAGACGTCAAAGACCAAGGACATCACCGGCGGCCTGCCGCGCGTTGCGGAATTGTTCGAAGCGCGCCGTCCGAAGGATGCCGCCGAGATTTCCAAGATCGACGGCGTCGTGGATTTCGGAACGAGCGTGCGCGGCAAGCGCTGCATCGTCATCAAAGATCCGCAGACCGGCGTGGAAGAGGAACACCTCATCGCCATCGGCAAGCACGTGATCGTCTTCAAGGGCGACTATGTCAAAAAGGGGCAGCAGTTGACCGAAGGACCGATTGATCCGCACGAAATCCTGGACATCTGCGGTCCGCAGGAGTTGCAGGAGCATCTCGTGAACGAGGTGCAGGAAGTGTATCGCCTGCAGGGCGTCACGATCAACGACAAGCACATCGAAATCATCGTCCGCCAGATGCTGCGCAAGGTGCGCATCACCGAGCCGGGCGACACGACGTTCCTCTGGGGCGAACAGGTGGACAAGCTCGATTTCGAGGAGGAGAATCTGCGCGTCGAAAAAATGGGCGGCAAGCCGGCCGAAGCGCAGCCGGTGCTCCTGGGCATCACCAAGGCGTCGCTCGAAACCGAAAGTTTCCTCAGCGCCGCTTCGTTCCAGGACACGACCCGGGTGTTGACCGAGGCGGCCACGCGCGCCAAGGTGGATTACCTGCGCGGGTTCAAGGAAAACGTGATCATGGGGCACATCATCCCCGCGGGAACGGGCTTCGACTATCACCGCAAGGCGCAGCTCAAACCCCTGGTTGAACTGCCGGAAGAACCCGAGCCCGAAGATCCGGCGTCGTCGGCGCCGGCGGTCAATCCGCTGGTGGGCTGAGATCACCGAACGCGATTCAGGAAGGGGCCGGCTTTTGCCGGCCCTTTTCATGGGTGCAATGCCGGCGCGAGCCTGGAGCCGTCCCCGCCGCAAGCCCGGCAACGGGGAAAACTCCGGGACTCCGGGGCCGCATGCCGCACACTGCGCCCGGTCGGGCAGTAATCCATAAAATTAGAGCCCATAAAATCCGTGGCCGCCGGTGGCTCCGGCTGCCGGTTGGGAGTAAATTTACCCAGGCTGGAATCGGCTGGAACAGGAACCAGGTCAAGCCGGCAAGCCGCTGCGGAAATCAGAGACGGAGGCGTTATGAGATTGCTTCGATTCTTCCTTGCGAAGGAACAAGGAACGGTGCGCTCTTTTCCGCCGTCTGCGTCCGGCGGCCAAAACCCACGCAGGAGGCGATCATGAACACACCCGTCGGAGTCGAACGCTGCTTCAGTTTCATCAACTGTCAGTTGCAACCACCGGCCACCGCAAAACCGGGTCGCGAACCCCGCCAGGCTGCGCGCGCCGTCACGATATCGCGGCAGTCCGGCTGCGGAGCCCGGATCATCGCCGAGATGCTCAGCCGCTATCTTCAAAGTCACTCGACTCCCGGGGCGCCACCCTGGACGATTTTCGACCGGAACCTCGTGGAAACCGTTTTGGCGGACCATCAGTTGCCCGTGCGCCTGGCCCGGTTCATGCCCGAAGACCGCGTCCGTGAAGTGGACGATATTCTGGATGACCTCTTCGGCTTGCATCCCCCCACATGGACGCTGGTCCAACAAACGTCCGAAACCATCCGGCGCCTGATCGAGTTGGGCAATGTCATCATCATCGGACGAGGCGCCAACATCATCGCTGCCCACACCCCGCATGTGGTGCACGTCCGGCTGGTCAGCTCGCTCGAATGCCGCATCGAGCGAAAGATGGACTCTGAAAGCATCGACAGAAAGGAAGCGGCGGCCCGGATCCGGGAGGAAGACCTTGGCCGCGAAAGATATCTTAAAAAGCACTTCGACAAGGATATCAACGATCCTCTGCTATATCACCTCATGATCAACACCGATGCAGTGTTGCCCGAGGCCGCGGCGCAGCTCATTGGCGAGCTGGCGCTCCGCGGCGTCCCCGTCCCCGCCGCGCACACCACATAATTCTTGGACCGACACTCCCGCTTGTGGCTTAATCTCGGCGTGCCGCCACACCGGAGATATCGACCCTTGTATTCGCGGAAGCCGCCGCGAGCCCGGATTTATTGGATCCTGATCGTCCTGGCCCTTTCCGGTCTGATGTGGCTCTGGTGGGACTCGGGAACGAGGCTGGGACGCAAGGCGCGTTCGGGCGTGTCGGGGAAGACGGCGCAGTCGAACACCGGTGGGTTGCGTCCGGCCGCGGCCGCCCATCGGACCCGGACTGCCATGGAAACGGCTGAAATCGAGGAGGCCTCCGGGGGACCCTGTCCGCGTCCCGTGCAGACTATGTTCGAGGCGCAGGTTGTGTTGGACCGACAGGGGATTTCCCCGGGTTCGATCGACGGCCGGCTGGGGCCGCAAACCCGGTTGGCCATCCTGGCCTTCCAGCGGAAGGAGAATCTTCCCGGCACCGGTGAATTGGATTTGGATACAAAACTCCGACTGATCCTGACTGCACCGCCGCTCGGCAGTTACACTGTTGCCTCGAACGACCTGGCGCGGCTGCAGCCGCTCGGCAAGACGTGGCTTGCCAAGTCACAACAGACCGCGCTCGAATATGAAAGCATTCTGGAACTCGTCGCGGAGAAGAGTCATGCACACCCCGCTTTGATCCGCCGCCTGAATCCCGACGTGGATTGGACGAACGTTGTGACCGGCACCGTCTTGTGGGTTCCCGATGCCGGCTCGGCCGCCGCGCCCGCCAAGGCGGCGTTTGCGAGCATCAGCCTGTCCGAGAAGATCCTGGAAATCTTCGATGCTTCGACCAATCTACTGGGCCATTTCCCGTGCAGCATTGCGCAGCGCGTGGAGAAGCGCCCGGTGGGGGAATTGCACGTGGAAGTCATTGCCCCCAACCCGAATTACACCTTTGACCCGGACGTTTTTCCTGAATCGGACGAGGCGCGGCAACTGCAGGCAAAACTGGTCCTGCCGCCCGGCCCCAACAATCCGGTCGGCACCGTATGGATCGGACTCGACAAGCCGGGTTACGGCATTCACGGCACGCCAAATCCGGAGCTCGTCGGGCGCACGGAATCGCACGGCTGTTTCCGGCTGGCGAACTGGAACGCGGAGCTTCTGCTCAAGCTCGTGTGGATTGGCATGCCCGTTTACGTCGAGCCTTGAGCGTGCGGGTTGTAGCCGCGCTCGCGAGAGCGAGGAACCGCAGCAGGGTCAGGGTTTGGTGCGTATGCCGCAGGCCCGCGCGAGGCACCACCCGCGGACCGCTTCGAAGATTCCGAAGAGACCGAGGACAACCAGAACCAGGCAAATCCAAAGTTCAAAATCGGCCATGATGATGCCGGCAATGAGCGTGAGCGCCCCAATAACACCGCGAACCAACCGGCCATGAAATCCGATGTTTGGACTGAAAAAGCGGCTCATACAACGATCATACTTAGCATAAACTAGACCGGACGCCAATCCTTCTCTCTTCCCGGCCGCAAATCGTATCTACCCTTCCAGTGCAATAAGTTGCGCTGAAAGCCTCCCGCCGCCGGATTTCCAATGGAGGCTAACTTTTCTCCAGGTGCAAATCCGGCAGCCAGTTTTGCTTTTCCGTGAAGCGCGACTAGAGTGGCGGCATGGAAATCTCGGAGTCCGTCCAATGCCCCTATTGCGGGCAGGCTTTTGAAATCGTCGTTGACACAAGCGCCGCCTTCCAGCGCTTTACAACGGATTGCGAGATCTGTTGCCGTCCCTTCGAGGTCGTCGCCGAATGCGAGCCGGGCGAGATTTTGAGCCTCGAAGTGCAATCCGGGTAGATACCGGGGTGGCGACAGCTTGTCGCCTGGTGAGCGCTGCAGACAATAAGACCTGGCGACGAGCCGTCGCCACCCCGGGCGGTGATCGCGCATTATTTTGTGCCTTTCGCGTCTCGTTTCCGCTACGTTGCCACGAACAAACACAATCAATTATGAATCCAAGCAAAGTTCTCTGGATATACATCATCCTGCTGGTCATCGGCGGGTTGTTCGGCTTTTTCAAAGGGAAAAGCCGGGTGTCGCTGATCATGTCCGTCGTGTTTGCGGCGCTGCTCAGCCTTTGTGCGGCGGGGATTGTCTTTCAGTACTACGTCGCGGACGTTCTTCTGGCCGTGTTGCTCGTGGTGTTTGCTCTTCGCCTGGCGAAGACCCGGAAATTCATGCCATCGGGTTTAATGCTGGTGGTGACCATCGTTGTGCTGGCCTTGCGCCACATCCACCTCTAAACCGGCCCGGTCGATTTGCTGTTGCCGTGCCCGACTCTTCTCTTCCCATCTGGGAAATCCGTTCGCAGATTGTCCAGGCGCTGTGTTCGGGCAGCCGGGTGATTCTGTCCGCCCCGACGGGTTCCGGCAAGACCACGCAGGTGCCGCAGATGCTGCTGCAGGATGGGCTTCTCGCCAACGGGCAGTTGGTGATCCTCCAGCCGCGCCGGCTTGCGGCCAGGCTCCTGGCCGCGCGCGTGGCGGAGGAGATCGGCGTCCGGCTCGGGCGCGAGGTCGGCTACCAGATCCGGTTCGAGAACGTCACTTCGCCGGAAACGAAGATCCGGTTCGTGACCGAGGGCGTGTTGCTCCGGCAAATGATCGACGACCCGGGCCTGGCCGGTGTTTCCACGCTGATTTTCGATGAATTTCATGAAAGGCACCTTTACGGCGACATCACCCTGGCGCGCGCGTTGGATCTGCAGGAGCAGACACGCCCCGATCTCCGGCTGGCGGTAATGTCGGCCACACTGGACGCGGATTTGCTGGCGGATTACCTGTCCCAGT
>JBEKFT010000153.1:0-5119 GCA_050013175.1 Verrucomicrobiota bacterium | reverse complement strand
TCCACGCCGCGATTGATCGGGCCAGGATGCATGATGAGGGCGTCGGGTTTGGTCTTGGCAAGCCGGGCCTTGGTCAGTCCAAACAGGGTGGTGTATTCGCCGAGGCTCGGAAACATGGTCTTGCGCTGGCGCTCGTGCTGGATTCGGAGCAGGTTGATGATGTCGGCGTCGCGGATGGCTTCATCGACGTTGTGGGTGACGCGGCAGCCCATCTGCTCGAATGTGCGCGGCACCAGCGTGGCCGGGCCGCACAACGTGACTTTGGCGCCCATTTTGGTGAGCGCCCAGATGTCCGAGCGCGCCACGCGGCTGTAGAGGATGTCGCCGAGGATGGTGACGTTCAATCCCTCGATCCGGCCCTTCCTTTCACGGATCGTGAAGGCATCGAGTAAGGCCTGGGTGGGATGCTCGTGCGCGCCGTCGCCCGCGTTGATGACGCTGGACTTCAGCACCCGCGCGAGAAACTGGGGCGCGCCGGACGCGCTGTGGCGGATCACGATGAAATCCGCATTCAACGCCTCCAGATTGCGGGCGGTGTCTTTGAGGGTCTCACCTTTCTTCAGGGAAGACGCTTCGGCGGTAAAATTGATGATGTCCGCCGAAAGGCGCTGCTCCGCCAGTTCGAAACTGATCCGGGTGCGCGTGGAGGGCTCGACGAACAGGTTGACGACCGTTTTGCCGCGCAGGGCGGGAACTTTCTTGATCGCGCGCTGGCCGACCGCCTTGAAGGCACGGGCCGTGTCGAGCACGGTGACGATCTCATCCGGGGTGAGCGATTCGATGTCGAGGAGATGGTTGCGGTTCCAGGTCATTTTCTCTCGAGCACGACTTCGTCCTCCCGCCCGGCTCGATCCAGTCGCACGTGGATTTTCTCGGAAGGGGCCGTCGGCACATTCTTGCCGACGAAATCGGCTTTGATGGGCAGCTCGCGATGCCCGCGATCGACCAGCACGGCGAGTTGAATGCAGTTTGGGCGCCCAAAATCGTTCAGCGCATCCATCGCGGCCCGGATGGTCCGGCCGCTGAACAGCACGTCATCCACGAACACGACTGTCTTGCCGGTCACATCGAAGGGGACGACGGTCGGATGAACATGCGGGGCGGCGTGCCGGTCGAGGTCGTCGCGATGCATGCTGACGTCGAGCGTGCCGACAGGGACGGCATGGTTCCACATGCCCTTGAGGGTTGCGCTGAGGCGCTGGGCGAGCGGCACGCCGCCCTCAGGGATGCCTACGAGCACCACTTCGCGGCTGCGCACGTTTCGCTCGGCAATTTCATGGGCGATGCGCGTGAGCGCGCGCTGGATCGCTTGAGCGTTAAGGATGACGGTGGAATCGGGCATGAAAAAACGAACAGATCCAATTGGACCCGTTCGCTGTATTTGGGATGTGTTTTTTCATTCCTTGGCCGCCTCGCCGGGCTGCCTTAAAGGAGCGGATGTCAATTCAACCGCCGGCGGCCTGCCGCGCCTTGCGCCATTTCGAGCGGTGTTTGATGATCCAATCCGTCAGCGCCCGCTCGAATCCAATGTCGCGGCCCGCTTTTTCCGATTCAATCCACTTGTGCTTGAGGATTTCCTCGCGCTCGGCCTGAAACTCCCGGTAAAGGGAGGAATTCTTCAGCAAATCAGTCGCCACCGGGGGCTCTTTGACATCGTTAGACATAGTCGCGGTTCACAAAAATGTCCCGTGCATGGGAGTTTATCGGGTTGGTATCGGCCTGACAATCCTTATTTGTACCAAGCATGAGGCTTCGAGAACACGGCCTCGGTTCATACATACGAACTTAAAATATTCCTGCACACTTTGCAAATAGCGCAATTCGGGACGGGGTCAAGCCAGAGTTGTTCGCAATGTTTCCGCTATGTTAATAAATGCCTGACCGGCAGGTTTTTCGGCGGATGAAATCGCAACCGGCAATCCCTGGTCTCCCCCCTCCCGGATCTCCGTAAAAATCGGGATCTCCCCCAAAAAGGGAATTCTCCTGCGCGCCGCCTCGGCCCTGCCTCCACCATGTCCGAAAATCTCCACCCGCTCGCCCGATGGAGTGGTGTAGTAACTCATGTTTTCCACGATGCCGAGGATCGGGACATTGACCTTTTCAAACATGGCGATGCCTTTGCGCACCACGCCGAGCGACGCTTCCTGCGGGGTGGTGACGATCACTCCGCCGTCGAGGGGCACGGTCTGGCAAAGCGAAAGCTGCGCATCACCCGTCCCGGGAGGCAGATCGACGAGCAGGAAATCCAGCTCGCCCCAATCGACCGCGCTGATGAACTGCTGGATGGTTTTCATGATCATCGGCCCGCGCCAGATCACGGGTTGGTCCCCCTCGAGCAGAAACCCCATGCTCATCAGCTTCACTCCATACTTTGACGGCGGGATCATTTTTTCCTCGTCGTTCACCGTGGGCCGCTCATGCACGCCCATCATCAGCGGGATGCTCGGGCCGTAGATGTCACAATCCAACAGGCCGACCTGCGAGCCGAGCGACTGCAGGGCACAGGCCAGGTTGACCGACACGGTGGATTTGCCGACGCCGCCCTTGCCGCTGGCGACTGCGACGATTCGGCGGATGCCGGGGACTTTGTTCTGGTGCGGCCAGGGACTTTGAGCGCCGCCGCCTTGTGTGCCGGCCTGTTGCCTGACCTCGACGTGGACCGCAGTCACGCCTGGCAAGGCCTTCAATGCGCGTTCGCTTTCCGCTTTGATTTGCTGCGCGGCCTCGGGATGGTTTGAGGTCAATTGCAGCGAAACGCTGACCGCGCCCTGCTGCACCGCGACTTCCTTGACGAGGCCGAACGAAACGACATCGCGCGAGTAGCCGGGGTATTTGACGGCTCTCAAGGCATTCCTGACAAGGTCTTCCGTGAGCATTCGAGTGGAACCACCATTGCCGATTGCGCCCCGGAACGCAAGTCCGCGCCCTCCACGAGCGCCGGATCCCGGGCGATTCGGGCTTGGACTTGCGTTCCCTGCTCCTGCGTGGGAAGCTGGGGGACTCATTCTGCGATCGGATTTGACGCGAAGTATAACTATGACCCGGACAATGGAACAGGCACCGACGAAGGAAACCGCTTCCTATCTCGAGAGTTTTGAACGATTCGAAAAGCAGGCGCAACAGCCGGCATGGCTGCATCCGTTGCGTCAGGCCGGCATCTCCAGCTTCAGGGAACAGGGTTTTCCGACGTTGCGGGACGAGGATTGGCGCTTCACGAATGTGGCTCCGATCACCCGGCTGCCGCTCCAGTCTGTGTTGGAAGCGCCGCCCGACAGCACCGCGGTTGAAGCCCTGAAGCAAGCGCCGTTCAAGGGGCTCTCCGGCGTCCGGCTCGTGTTCGTGGACGGGCATTTCTCCGCAGGGTTGTCCACTCAGCGGTCGTTGCCGGCAGGGGTGAGGGTGCTGAATCTTGCTGCCGCGCTGGCCGGAGACCCTGCGTTTCTGGAGAAACATCTTGGCCGCTACGCGCAGTCCCAGGGCAATGCTTTTGCGGCGCTGAACCAGGCTTTTTTCATGGACGGCGCGTTCATACATGTGCCCCCCGGGGTTGAAGTTGCCGATCTGATCCAACTGGTTTTCATTTCATCAGCCGGATCCGCCGGGGCGGCGGTGCATCCCCGCAACCTCATCATCACGGAGGCCGGCAGCCGCGTGACGGTGGTTGAAAGTTATCTGAGCTCGCGCAACGGGGCGTATTTAACGAACGTCGTGACGGAATTGATTGTCGGCGAGGATTCCCGGGTGGAACTTTTGAAGTTCCAGGACGAAGCCGGCGACGCATTTCATCTGGCCACGATCCATGGGCAGTTTGGCCGCGCGAGCAACGTGAAGGTGCATTCC
This sequence comes from Verrucomicrobiota bacterium, assembly GCA_050013175.1. GTDB lineage: Bacteria > Verrucomicrobiota > Verrucomicrobiia > Limisphaerales > BOG-1460 > BOG-1460. The sequence continues at coordinate 1,279 of JBEKFT010000153.1, read as the reverse complement.
TTCGCGCTGGGCGCCCGACTTTCACGCACCCACATCCGGGCAACGCTTGCAGGCGAAGGTCTGGAGTGCATTCTCAACGGGCTTTATCTCACCCGGAACGAGCAACTTGCCGATCACCACATGATCGTCGAACATGCCGAACCGCACTGCGCAAGCCACGAGTACTTCAACGGCATTCTTGACGACAAATCGAAGGGCGTTTTCCATGGCCGGATTTATGTCCATCAGATCGCGCAAAAAACCGATGCGAAGCAGACGAATAAGAATCTGCTGCTTTCGGACGACGCGACGGTGGACACCAAGCCGCAATTGGAAATCTATGCGGATGACGTGAAGTGCACTCACGGAGCGACCGTGGGTCAGTTGAACGCTGAAGCCATCTTTTACCTGCGCTCGCGGGGTCTGGGCGTGGAAACCGCCCGGCAAATGCTCATCCATGCGTTCGCCGGCGAAATCATCGAACGGGTCGGTTGCGAGCCGGCCCGGGAAGAATTGGACAAGATCGTGTGGGATCGGCTGGAGAACAATCTCCACCTCGCGAAGAAAAAGTGACCGCGGTTGATTTCTCATGATGTTCGACGACCTGAGCGACCTTTATCAGGAGGTGATCCTCGATCACTGCAAGAACCCGCGCAACTTCCGGGAGATGACCGCGGCGACCTGCTCGGCGCAGGGTCACAATCCGCTTTGCGGCGATCAGTTGAAGCTCTATCTGACCCTGGATGGGGATCGAATCCGGGATGCGAGTTTCGTCGGCTCCGGCTGCTGTATTTCCAAGGCCTCCGCCTCCCTGCTCACGGAATGTGTCAAAGGCAAGACCCGGGCCGAGGTGGGGAAAACGTTCGATCAGGTTCGCGAGATGGTGACGACCGGCAAGGTCGAGGGCGACGTCGGCAGGCTCGCCGTTTTTGCGGGCGTGCACAAGTACCCGGCGCGCGTCAAATGCGCCATCCTGGCGTGGCACGCGCTCGCCGCCGCGCTGAACGGCCAGGGCCGGCCGGTCTCGACAGAGTCCGAAGACACCTAGTCTCCAGATCGCGCCGAAACCGGGGCGACAGATTGGCCCGGAGCGGTTATCATTTCCTTTATTCATATGGACACAAGCAACAATCCAGTCAGCCTGGCCCGGGACGTGGAAGCGTTCGTGATTCCGGTGGGCACCAAGGTCACGCTCCAACAGGGCGAACAGGCGCACATTACGCAATCACTCGGCGGCAGCTACACCATCGTCGTGAACGGAAACATGTTCCGCATCGAGGGCAAGGACGCCGACGCGCTG
>JBEKFT010000152.1:0-5125 GCA_050013175.1 Verrucomicrobiota bacterium | reverse complement strand
CCGCCCGGCTGGTGCGCCGCGGTGCGCAAGTTCCTCAAGGAAGTCGTGGTCAACATCGATGAGGTCGAGACGCTGCTGACGCGGAACCGGATCTGGGTGGATCGGACGCAGGGGGTGGGCGTCATTCCGAAGGAGATTGCGGTTGATTATGGCCTGAGCGGGCCGAACCTGCGCGGCAGCGGGGTCGAATACGATTTGCGCCGGGCGCATCCCTACCTCGTTTACGACCGGTTGAAGTTCGAGGTCCCGGTGGGGTCGGCGGGGGATTGTTACGACCGTTACCTGGTGCGGATGGAGGAAATGCGGCAGAGCGTGGAGATCATCGACCAATGTCTCGAGCAGATCCCGGGTGGTTTCGACAACCCCACGAAGGAACCGGTGAATGTGTCCGACGGCAAGGTCGTTCTGCCGCCGAAGGAGAAGGTGTTGTCGAGCATGGAGGAATTGATCCACCATTTCATCAACGTGACCCAGGGGGTGGATGCGCCGCCGGGCGAGATTTATTTCGGTGCCGAGAATCCGAAGGGCGAGCTCGGCTTTTACATCCACAGCAAAGGCGGCGGAACGCCGCACCGGCTGAAAATCCGCGCGCCGTCATTTGTGAACCTGAGCATTCTGCCGTGGCTGCTGCCGGGCTGCATGATCAGCGACACCGTGTCGATCCTCGGATCTCTGGACTTCGTGATGGGAGAATGCGACCGATGATCACCGGAAAAAACGTTTGTCGGGAAAGGAAGGCCCCATGAGCAGTCCAAGCATTGCATCCGAAGGCATGAATGCGGCTCACACCGAGCCGATCCCGAACCCGCTGCAATGCCAGGCCGGCTTTGCGGTCCCGGCGGCGCTGGAGGCGGAGATCGATGAGTTGATCTCCCATTACCCCGCCAGGCGCAGCGCGTCGCTCATGGTGCTGCACGCGATCCAGGACCGGTTCGGCTGGATTTCCCAGGAAGCCGTCGAATGGACCGCGCGGAAGCTGGAACTCCAGCCGATCCATGTTTACGAGCTGGTCACGTTTTACCCGATGTTCCGGCAGCAGCCGATGGGCAAGCACCAGATCAAGGTTTGCCGGACGCTGAGTTGCGCGCTCGGCGGTTCGCGCCAATTGCACGAACACTTCTGCGACGCGCTGGGGCTGGATCACACGAAACACGGCCCGCAAACGACGAAGGACGGAAAGTTCACGGTCGAGTTCGTCGAATGCCTGGCCGGTTGCGGCACCGCGCCGGTGATGATGGTGAACGACGATTTTTACGAAAGCGTGAGCCGCGCGAAGGCCGATGAAATCCTGGGAAAATGCAAATGAGTCTGAGAATTCAACGCGAACAGAGGGCAGCCGAATGCAGCCATGGAGACGCCAACCCTCAAAAATTGGCGCTGATCAGGAGCGTGGGCCAGTGAACATCGCAAATCGCAAATCGCAAATCGCAAATGGAAATTGGCTGCCCGACATGGATTTGAACCATGACAAACAGATCCAGAGTCTGCTGTGCTACCGTTACACCATCGGGCAAACCGGTGTTTCCAAACTAGACACTCCGCGAAGGGAGTCAAGATTCGTTGCGCCGGCCGGAACGGAGCTGGGGCATCTTGACACCCCCCCCCGATTGGAAACAGGCCGGAGCGAGGCCTTCGACCGAATCGATTCAATCGCAGGGGAGCGCACGCGCCCTCGCGTGCAGTGGTTGGCGCCCCGCCAACCATTTCTGAGTCGTGCCGGTCACCGTTTAGTGATCGCGTTGCGCCCTCCTCCGACCGGCGAGGCGCCGGTCGGGACACGCGAGGGCGCGTGTGCTCCCCAAATCCAATTACACTGACGCCATGCCCTCCGAATTCCGCCTCATTCTCAAGCACGCCGACGAGCCGGGTTACACGACCGACCTGGAGTGCTATTTGCGGCACGGCGGTTACGAGGCGCTCAGGAAGGGGCTGGCGCTGCAGTCCAAATCACTGCCCGACGGCAAGACGCAATCGGGGCCGGAGCAGATCCGCGACGAGGTCATGAAATCCGGTCTGCGTGGCCGCGGGGGCGCGGGTTTTTCGGCGGGGTTGAAGTGGAGTTTTGTGGATCGCAAGAGCGGCAAGCCGATCTACCTCATCTGCAACGCGGATGAATCCGAGCCCGGAACGTTCAAGGACCGGCAGATCCTCCACAAGGACCCTCATCAAGTGCTCGAGGGCATGATCCTCTCGTGCTTTGCGAACGACGTTCATCTCGCTTACATTTACATTCGTGGCGAGATGCCCGAAGGCGCGCGGTTGTTGAACAAGGCGCTGGCGGAGGCGCGCGCGAAAAATTTCGTCGGCAAAAACATTCTGGGCAGCGGCTACGACCTGGAGATTCACGTCCATCGCGGCGCGGGCGCCTATATTTGCGGCGAGGAGACGGGGCTGATCGAGTCGCTCGAAGGCAAGCGGCCTTATCCGCGCATCAAGCCCCCCTATTTCCCGGCCGTGCTCGGCCTCTACATGTGCCCGACGATCGTCAACAACGTTGAGACGCTCTGCGCGGTGAAGCACATCGTGGCGATGGGCGGTTCGGAATACGCCAGGCTGGGCACGCCGAACAACACCGGCACGCGCATCGTCAGCATCAGCGGCCACGTGAAGAAGCCCGGCTATTATGAAATCGAGGTGGGCAAGGTCACGATCGGCCAGTTGATCGGCGATCCGGCCTTCGGCGGCGGTTTGCGGGACGGGAGAAAGCTGAAGGCGGTGATTCCCGGCGGTTCCTCGGCGAAGGTGTTCAAGGCCGGGGAGCGGTTCAAGCTCAGGCGCAAAGGACCGGACGGCAAGGACGCCGAGCAAGAGGTCGAGATGCTCGATTTGCCGTATGACTTCGACACTCTGATCGCGGTGGGCAGCATGTCCGGCTCGGGGGCGATCATCGTGCTCGACGACTCGGCCGATCTGGTCGAGGTGCTTGCGAACATCAGCGATTTTTACGCGCATGAGAGCTGCGGGCAGTGCACTCCGTGCCGCGAGGGTTCGCTGTGGATGTCGAAGGCGCTGCATCGCCTGACGCACGGCGAAGGCAGGGGTCAGGACGCGGATTATTTGGTGAAGATCGCCGATAACATTCCCGGCGGCCGCACGATATGCGCCTTTGGCGAAGCGTGCTCGTGGCCGGTGCAGAGTTTTGTGGCGAAGTTCCGGGAGGAATTTGTGGCCAAAGGGGCGGCCGATGAAGAGCGCCGCGGGAAGGAACCCCAGGGCGCCGGGCCAACACCGGAAATGAAACTGGCGGCGAGTCCGCAACACTAGGATGTCACCAACGATCGCAACCGAAACCAAGCCCGTGCCGCCACCCGTCGAAAAGATCAAGGTGAAGGTGGACGGGAAGGAAGTCGAAGTGCCCCGGACGGCGCCAGACCCGATCACGGGCAAGCCGATTCCGACCACGATGATCCAGGCGTGCGCGGCGGCGAACGTAGATGTGCCGCATTATTGTTATCATCCGAAGCTGCCGGTGGCGGGCAACTGCCGGATGTGCCTGGTCGAGTTTGGGACGCCGGCGCTTGGGCCGGACCGCAAACCGGTCCTGAACCCGGACGGCACGCCGAAGATTATGAAATCGCCGCGTCCGGCGATTGCGTGCGCGACGCCGATTTCTGCGGGGATGGAGATTTACACCGGCACGCCGGCGGTGAAGCAGATGCGGGAAGGGGTGCTGGAATTTCTGCTCATCAATCATCCTTTGGACTGCCCGATTTGCGACCAGGCCGGCGAGTGCAAGCTGCAGGAATATTCGGTGGAGTATGGCAACGCGGAGAGCCGGTTCATCGAGCCCAAAGTGCACAAGCCCAAGGCGGTCGATCTGGGTCCGCGCATCGTGCTCGATGATGAGCGCTGCATTCTCTGCACGCGCTGCATCCGGTTCACGAGGGACATTGCGGGGGACGACGCGCTGGGCATCGTGAATCGGGGCAGTTACAACACCCTCACGGCCTATCCGGGCAGGCCGTTCGACAATAATTACACGCTGAACACGGTGGACATCTGTCCCGTCGGGGCGCTGACGTCGAAGGATTTCCGATTTCAGATGCGGGTTTGGTTTCTTAAGGAAACCCGAAGCATTTGCACGAGCTGCGCCACTGGCTGCAACATCACCGTCGGGTCGCGCGAGCGAAGAATCTACCGGTACGAGCCGCGCGAAAACGATGCCGTCAACGCCTGTTGGATGTGCGACTACGGGCGGCTGAACTACAAATGGGTCCATCGGGAGGACAGGCTCACGCAGGTCCAAAGTCCGAAGTCCAAGGTCCAAGGCCGGCGGGCGACGTGGGCGGGGGCGTTGGCGGAGATTTCCGAGCTGCTAACGCGGGCGCCGCAAGGGTCGGTGGCCATCATCGCTTCGGCGCGGCAGACCAATGAAGAGCTTTATCTGCTCAAGAAGCTGGCGGACAAACTGGGGGCGGCGACGGATTCGATCCCGCGTTCCGGCGAAGGCGACAAGCTGCTGTTGAATGCGGACCGAAATCCAAACGCCCAGGGCGCGCGGTTGACAGGCATCTGCTCCGCCGCCATGGGCGGAAGCATCCCCGGGATGGCGCAGGCCATCGAAAAGGGCACGGTGCGAACGCTCCTGGTTTTTGGCGAAGACATGGTGAAACACGGTCTCGGGGCCGGTCTGCTTGGCAGACTGGAGACGCTGATCGTGAGCGACATTTTGCCGAACGACACGACGAAGCTGGCGCACTATCTGTTGCCGGGCTGCGCCCACGTGGAAAAGCGCGGCACGTTTACGAACGCCAGGGGGCGGGTTCAGAAGTTCATAAAAGCCGTCGAGCCGCGCGGCGACGCGCGGCCGGAATGGGAATTCCTGCACGAGCTGGTCTCGCGGGTCACCGGCCGGCAGGGTGACGCGAACCTGGAAGGTCTGTTCAACCGGATGGCAAAGGAAGTGCCCGCGTTCCGCGGCCTGACGTGGGCGGGGCTGGGCGACACGGGAGTGACCGTTCAAATTTGAACCGCAAATGATAGTATGAAATCACCACTTCAAACTCGCGCTGAAACTCTCGCCCAGGAATTCAAGAGAAAAGGGCGCAAGCCCGTTGTGATTGAATTCGCTGGTACACCGAAGGCAGGGAAAACGACAACACTTTCAGCAGTTAATGCTTTTCTG
>JBEKFT010000151.1:0-5128 GCA_050013175.1 Verrucomicrobiota bacterium | reverse complement strand
TCGTTCTCGTCGCTGGAGGGCGTGATGCCGAACTGTTCCTTGAGGAGCTTGACGAGGGCGGCGCGGACCTCCTTTTGCAGCTCGATGACATTGCCGAAGCGTTTGTATTTCAGGCCGTCGTTTTCAAGTTCCTTGAGCAATGCTTCAGTGCCCTCCTCGCGCTTCGCTTTGCGATCACCTTTAATAAATGCGAGAACAGGCAGGTTCATCTCCTTGGCCCGCCGATATTCCGCGTGGGTTATGGAGAGCTTGTCAATCACTGTGCCGTATTGGGCGGCCACGATGAGTAGGTAAACCTGGCAGCCGTCGAGTGACTTCAAACAGCCGTCCAAAGCTTTGTCCGGCGAGGCCGGCTCGAATTCGTAGAGAACAGGAGAACAATGTGCAGCGAGGAAGGCGTCCGTGTTCAGGATGTTCTGGACGATGACGCGCTCGTCTTCGAGTTCCTTCTGCACCGAACTGACGAATACGTTCAGTTTCCCACTCATGAGTTTCCTTCCAGAATCGAACTCAATGGCCGGCGCACATCGCCAGAACTCTTTATCCATGCGGCGAGCACACCTGCCAGATCGGGTTTGCCCGTCCCAGACGCCTCGGTGTCCGACGAGCCATTCGCCTTCCCTGACGCGATGTAGAGCGGGAGGCACAGGTTTCCATCCTTGGCACGGATTCCCTCCAGTGTGGCGACACAGGTGAAGCCGGGCTCGTCCTTGAATCGCTCGTAGGCTTTGACGATGCGCTCAATATGGTCGTCGGTGAGGAAGCTCTGGGCGCGTTCGCGGGTGACTTCGTCGACGGCATTGATGAAGAGGATGCGGCCTTTGCGCGCCTTGGGCTTGGCCGTGCGGCAGATTACGACGCAGGCGCCCATCGGCGAGTTGTAAAAGAGGTTCGGGCCAAGGCCAAGGACACATTCTATGGCGTCGGCTTCGATGAGTTTACGCCGCATTTCCGCTTCCTCCTGCCGTTAAGGAGTCAGTTAATGAGAGTGTCATATTATCTTGGTGCCGGGAAACGTCGTTCGCCCGATCGTGAACGGCTGGCTTTTCTGCTCTGTCCCAGCAGCCAGGCCAGATACCCTCGGCTGCCCATGCTCAGCCGCTCCGCGATCGAAGGTGGCGGCATCGTTGTTTTGGTTCAAGGCGGTTTTGGGGTTGATTGGCCCTTGTTCTTGCGTCAGTGCCTGGACCTGGGCAGGAAAAAGCACAGGCTGGCGCTAATAAGGATGGCGCTTCCCATGACGGTGAACGGGACCGCGGTTCCGCCGGTTTGCTGTTTGAGCCAGCCGAAACAGGCGGGGCCAGCCCAACCGCCGAAGTTTCCGACGGCGTTCACCAAACCCATCGCGGCGCCGACGGCGCTCATGGGCATCGTCTCGGGAAAAATGGCAAAGAACGGCGCCAGGCCGGCGAACGGCCCCTGGATGGCGAGGCAGAGGAACAGGAACGAGAGCCAGAACGAATGCCGGGCGGCCAGCACACTGGCGATCAGGCAGGTGCCGGTCACCGCATACACCGCGGCCACGTGCAGCCGCCGCTCCCGTGTCCGGTCCGAGTGGCGGGAGACCAGGACCATCACCACGGCGGTCACGAGGTAGGGTATTGCGAACAGCACGCCTGTCTCGAATGGGGTGAAATTCCGGTCCGGCGATTTCAACGCTGCGCTGAGGAAGGTGTTGCAGCCGTAGGAGCAGAAGTTCATCAGGAAGCAGATTGGCGCCATGACGAACAGGACGGGCTGTGTCATGGTTTTCCAAAGGGGCGCCTGCGATGCCGGTTCCATCTCCCTGGCTTCCGCTTCGAGCGTTGTCTCCAGGTAAGCGCGTTCCTCCGATGAAATCCATTTGGCGTCGCGAGGATGGTCCTTGATCCCGAACCACCAGACGGGGAGCCAGAGGAACGGCAGAATTCCTTCGGCGATCAACGCCGTCCGCCATCCCCAGGCGCCGAGCAAGGCGCCGGTCACCGGCGCGGCGCCGGCCACCGCGAGGGGCTGGCAGAGGTTCCAGTAAGCGTTGGCACGGGCGCGTTCGCCGCGGGGAAACCAGTTGGCCAGCAGCACGAGTGTGGCCGGATAAACCCCGCTTTCGGCCAGGCCGAGAAAAAAGCGCATGATCCGGAATTCGGATCCGGTTTTGACCAGTCCGCAGCCCGCCGCCGCCAGACCCCACGCAATCAGGCACAGGCTGACCACTTTGCGCGCACTCCAGCGGTTGGCGAGGTAACCGCCCGGGATTTGGAGCAGCAGATAGCCCCAGAAGAAAATGCCGATGGCGTTGCCCTTGGCCGCGTCATCCATCCCCAGGTCGGCCATCGCGGTCGAAAGGCGCGGATCAAATGCCAGCGCCACATTGGTGCGATCCACGTACGAAATCGTGTACATGATCAGCGCCACCGGAATAATGCGCAGCCATCTTTGTCGCGGTATCGTTTGCAAGGATCGCCGGGGCTTGATAGCAACCGACCGGCTAAGTGTCGATAACTGATTTGAGACGGCGCGGATTTGGGCCACGTCCGAACACTACTAGCGACTGCAAACAGGCCGGAGAGCGGGTCTGCGACCCGCAGCAACGTTGGCAAGGCAATGGGCGAGGGGAGATATCGAGGCGTCTGGATTCATCACCCATTGCTGCGGCTCACAGAGCCGCGCGCCGGGGGCGGTGCGCGCCCGCGCCCGCGCAGTGGGCTCTCCCCGGCCCGCCGGAAGGAACCAGCGGTTCACTTCCCGGCCTTGATCGTCAGCAGCCAGTCGCCGGGCTCGGGTGTGGGGAATTCGGTTGCGCTGTCCTGGACGACGGCGACCGCGGCGCTTTTTTCTCCCGTCCGCGGGTTGATCCAGGTGACGGTGGGCCAGCCCGGCAAGGAGGCCAGAGACAGCTCGGCGGTGCGGTCCACGGGGACATAGACAAATTCCAGATCCTTCGCGTCGGTCGCGGCGGCGATGCTATTGCGGCGGGGCGACGGGCTGCCGGGCTGATGGATGGCGAGTTGCGAGGCCGGGGACAGGCGCCAGAAGTCGATGGAGTTGAATACGTCGGCGACGATGGCCATCTGTCGGGCGCCCGGCAGGTCGAGGGCATTCCGCCACGACGGCTGGCCGCCCCCGGATGCTCCATTCATCGTCGGCTCCATAGCCGTGTTCCAATTGAACACCCCTTCCGCACAGTAGCCGACGCCCGCGGGCGGCGCGATGAGCAGACTGCACCAGACGCCGCGCCGCGCCTCATCCGCCGTCACTCTTCGTCCGCCAATGAGCCTGTTTTCGGGCGCGGACTGGATGTTGATTGAAGGCCGGACGGGCTCCTGGGTCCACTCTGACGCAAGCGGGCTCGAGAGCAGTTCGAGCAACGGATTCTCAGCCTGGGTGTCGAGGACATAACCCCAGGCATCCACCCAATGTTCGTTGCGGAATCGGTCGAACGCATCGGCGCCGGGCCGCAGGATCACCGGCGCGTGCGGCACCGGACCGAACACGGCGCGGCCGGCCTGCTTCCAGACCGCCGCATTCCCGGGGTCGCTGCCATCCGCCGTCAGGAGCCATGCGACATCGTTCGCGGCCCACCGCGCGACCATGTAGCGAAGCAGGACCGCGAGCCGGTTTTCCGGAAGTGAACCCGCGCCCCGTGGATCCGTTCCCGAAAACGGGGCGATCACACTCAACAGTCCCGCATGGTTCAGCGCCTCCACCTTTGCGTCGAAACTTTTAAAAAACTCCGGGTTGATTTCGTCGCCGCCCGCGTCAACGGCCCATTGAACAGCGGAGAATTTCTGGGCGGCACGGATTCGGGCGTAGGTTTCCCAATCCCCGGGATTGGACCGTCGCGCGCCTTCCCATGCCGAATCCGCCAGCCAAAAGAAGGGGGTGCCGTCGGCGTGTTCGAAATGGCGGTGATCGCGCGCGACCCGCACCGGGCCGTGGCGGTTGAACCGGCTTTGTCCGGCGTCAGGGGCGGTGCAAAGGAAGGCGCCGGTGATGTCCTGCAGGCCCTCGTTCGACGTGTCGGAGCAGAGGGTCGAGAAGGACCAGCGTCCGGGCTGGCCGGGGGAGAACCGGACGCGCCAGATGCGGCCGCCATCCCAAAAGCCGTACACGGGAATTGTTTCGCCGAGCGGCGAGATGAATACGACGGTGAGAGCGGCCTGCCCTGGCGGGTCGGCATAGACGCGGCTGCTGGTGAAGCTCCGCTCGAACCGTCCCCACTTGGGAACAAGCTGGAGGTTTTCCGTGCGCGGCGCCGCGGACAGGGCCGCCGGCAGCGCCAGGAGCGCCAGGAACAAGGTGGCGATCACCGATTTTTCTTTATCCGAAACGGGAACAAGAGGAATCATAGCCGGCATCAATCGGCCGTTGCCGGCGGGAATCAGACAATAAACCATCCCGCCAGTCAAACTTCCATCCAGTCGAGGGGCCGGCCATCAGCCGGAAGTCTGTATTTATTTGAACAGGTCCGTTCGTGGCGTCTCAAAGGGGTGCGGGCAACGGCATTGCCGGATGATGAATACTGTGAAAGGCATTTTATGAAACGAATCTCGAGACCGCTGGTGGTTTTGATCGGCGCCGCGCTGGGCGGGCTTGCGGTGTTTGGGGCGCTCCAATTCAGGCTGCTCGGACGCGAGACCGGGACTCTGCCGCGATTCAACATTCAGGACACGCCGATTGATCGCGAGACGCACGGGGCCACCAGCTATGCGCCGATCATCAAGCGGGCGGCGCCGAGCGTGGTGAATATTTACTCGACGCGCACGGTGCGCGAGGGCCCGATGACGCCGTTCTTCGACGATCCGTTTTTCCGGCGGTTTTTCGGGCCGGATCAGGGCCAGGGGAACCACCGCCCGCGCGCGATGAAAACGCAGAGCCTCGGCTCGGGGGTGATCGTGTCGCCCGACGGGTACATCCTGACGGCAAACCACGTCGTGGAAGGGGCGGAGGAAATCAAGGTGGCGCTGGCCTCCGGCGGCCGGGAGTTCACGGCCAAGGTGATTGGCGCCGATCCGCCGACGGATGTCGCCGTGTTGAAGGTTGAGGCGGGTGACCTGGCGGCGATCACGATCGCCGACAGCGACAAGCTGGAGGTCGGAGATGTTGTGCTGGCGATCGGCAATCCGTTCAACGTGGGGCAGACCGTCAC
>JBEKFT010000150.1:0-5129 GCA_050013175.1 Verrucomicrobiota bacterium | reverse complement strand
TTAGCCATCTGAGGAAGAAGAGCACTGGCGGGTGAAGTTTTTGGAATGCATTTTGGGGGGATTTGGGCAAGATTTGGGGATGCCAGCCTTAACGAAACGCTCTCCGAAATTTCGTCTGGAGTTTGTCGCCAACAAGTCGCACAGCGTGCACGGGGGCTTGCCCGCCGTGGAAGCACTCTGCCAGCAGTTTGGACTTTGGGACAGGTTGCGAGGTGTTGCCGGGCTGGACTGTCGCAAACGCAAGAGCCAAGGCTACAGTCCGGAGCTAATGGTGGCGCAGTTGCTCTACAGTTTAACCTCCGGAGGCGGCTCTCTGGCGGACGCGGAACGACTCAACGAAGAACCGCTGGCTAAACTATTGGCACGCGTGCCGGCGTTTGCCGATCAGACCACGGTGGGACAATGGCTGCGGGCACAGACTCCAGAGAGCATCGCGGGCTTTTGGAAGGTGATTGAGCAGTTTGTTGCTTGGGTGTTGGAGCGGGCTGAAGCTCGGCGATGGACTTATTGCGGTCGTGGTGAGGTGTTTTTCGATGACACGCAGATTGAGGTTGGCGGATCCAGTTTTGAAGGAGCGCGGATCAACTACGAAGGGAACTTGGCGCTGAGTTGGCAGACCTTCTGGTGGGGCCCTTTTCTGTTGGAAGCACAGTTGGACAGTCCGGGCGACGTGAGTTGGGCTTTGCCCGCGATGCTGGAGCGTCACCGGGCTATGTGGAAGGAGAGGCCGAGTGATTTTCTGGCCGATAGCGGTTCCAGCGCGGGCAAGTACCTCAACGCAATCTCAGGAGCCGCTTTCACACACTGGAGCGTCAGCTACAACAAGTGGATCGAGCCTTTGGAACGATTGGCCGCCGCTCAACCCGAAGCGATTTGGAGCGCGCCGCGGCCCGCGAAGTGGCGGGATGGCTCGGCTATTGTGGAGCAACATTGCCGCGTGCGTTATCAGCCCGAAGGCTGCGAACAACCGCAGACCTTTGCGGTGGTGCGCTTCAAAGGAGCCGACGAGTTTTTCTGGAATTATCGTTTTGTGGCGTGCGATGGGAACCGGCCGGATGCCGCAGCGATTTTCGCCCGTCATCGGCTCAAAGGGGACAAAGAAAATCAGATCAAGGAAGTGTTGCGCGGACTGGACCTGCATCATCCGCCCTGTGCCGAACTGAACGCCAATCGGATGTTTTATGCCATCGCGGCGCTGGCCTACAATATCTTGATCGCTTTGAAGCTGCTGCACCTGCCCGACGACTGCCAAAACTGGCAGCTCAAGACACTGCTGCGTCAAGTGTTGCTGATGCCCGCCGCGCTGGTGCGGCACGCACGCGTGCTGATAGCTCGGGTCCAAGTTCCAGCAACTTGGCTGTGTTGGTGGCGCACAGTGATGAGTCGGCTATGGCCGCAGCCCAAGACCGGCCGACCAGCGGGGTAGCCGTATCCTTTCCACCCTGCGGAATATCCATGAACGGGAGTGGTGTCTTCGTCACCAACGAAAAACACCACCAAAACAATCCAACCCCCGCTTTTCAACGCGACAGTCGCTCACCTCAAGCACCTTCAAACCATTCAGGAAGTGAACCTCGATCTGAGCGCTCCAAAATCGCACCTCAGAAACCGTGCCGGATCGCTCGCTAAGGATTCGGGCGCCACTCGGCAGATTGACTCTTGAACTGTGGGAGGGGAATTCCTATGTTCGGCGCATGAAACGGATTTCATTTTTCCTGGCCGTCACGTTGCTCGCCGCGCCCGCAGTGTTGCGCGCGCAGGACGCCGCGGTCGAAGAGCGTTTGAACAAGTTGACCGCCCAGATCCAGGATCTGGTGGACGCCAAAGACGCGCAGAACAAGCGCATCGAGGAACTGGCGAAAGAATTGAGGGAATTGCAGGACCAGCAGGGAAAGCCGAACGCGAGCTATGCGTCCCAGGAGGATTTGAAACAACTCGCCGACAAGCTCCAGGAGATCGACCGGAAACGGCAGGAGGACAACGACCTGATCCTCAAGAGAATTGAGGGGCTCGGCAAGACACTGGGCAGTTCAGCCCGGCCGGCCGTCGCTCCCAGGCCCGCCACCCCGCCCGCCGACGCCGGCACCTCGACCCCTTCCGACAAGGGGTACGAGTATGTGATCCAGTCCGGCGACACCCTCTCCATCATTGTCAAAGCCTACGCGGAGAAAAACATCAAGGTGACCGTTGACCAGATCGTGGCGGCCAATCCAGGTCTGAACCCGAAGCGGCTTCGGGTGGGGCAGAAGGTTTTCATCCCGGCGCCCCAGCCATAAATTCGGTTCGCCGGCTGCTTTGCTGACCGGCTGCAGAACCATTTAAAGCTCCAACTTGTGAAGAAACTCATGACGCGGGTTTTAGCGGGATCCCTTTTGCTGGCTTCCGTCCCTGGACTGGTTGCGCGGGAAGATACGCGCCTGGATTCAAACTGGCGGTACGCGATGGGCGAAGTCGCCGGCGCGGGGCAGCCGGAGTTCAACGACAGCACCTGGCAAGCCGTGACACTTCCCCACAACTGGGGTTGGGAGCAGGCGCAACAAGGGGAGAATTATTACCGTGGGCCCGGCTGGTATCGCCGTGTCCTGGAGGTTTCGCCCCAGCCCGGCAAACGTTATTTCCTCCGCTTCGAAGCGGCGGGATCGGTCGCCGACGTCTATCTGAACGGCCAATTGCTCGGCCAGCATCGCGGCGCCTTCGGGGCTTTTTGTTTTGAAATCACCGGGAAGTTGTCTTCCATGGGAACAAACGTCCTGACCGTGCGCGCGAGCAACGCGCCCGAACGCGACGTGGCCCCGCTCAGCGGCGATTTTTGCGTGTTTGGCGGGTTGTATCGGGCGGCGCACCTGATTGAAACCGGCGACATCAACTTCTGTCTGACCGACCACGCCTCGCCGGGAGTTGCGTGGCTGCAGACCCAGGTGACCGCGGACCGCGCCGTATTGGATGTTACCGCGCAGATCTCGAACCCCACGGAACGGAAGGAGGACCTGACCCTGGCCGCCCTGGTCCTCGACGCTTCGGGCCATGCCGTCGCGACCGTCGAACAGCCGATTCCGGTCGTCCCGCGCGTGACGGCGCCGTTCGCGCTGCGCATCGAGGTGCCGCGGCCGCACCTGTGGAATGGCCGCGAGGATCCTTATCTTTACAAGGCCGTCGTGGAGTTGCGATCGAAGGACGGCGCCGTGCTGGATTCGGTCGAACAACCGCTCGGGCTGCGCTCGTATTACGTTGACCCGGACCAGGGCTTTTTCCTGAACGGCAGACACTATCACCTGCATGGCGTGGATCGTCACCAGGATCGGTGGAACAAAGGCTGGGCGATTTCGGAGGCGGACCAGGATGAAGACATCGGCCTCATCAAAGAACTGGGCTGCACGGTCATCCGTTGCGCGCATTACCAGCATAGCGACTACTTTTACAGCTTGTGCGACAAGGCGGGCATTCTCGTTTGGGCCGAAATTCCGCAGGTGAACGAAATCGATCCCTCGGCGCAATTCGCCGAAACTTCGCGCAGCCAACTGCTGGATCTGATCCGCCAGAACATCAACCACCCTTCCATCTTCGCCTGGAGCCTGTTCAACGAGCTCCGGACCGGAAAACCCGATCCGCACCGCGAGTTGCAGGACTTGAAAATCGTGGCCAACGGGGAAGACCCGACGCGCCCGACCATCGCCGCCACCGACACGGAACAATTACCGCAGATGAACAAGATCCCGGACTTGCTCGGTTGGAATATTTATCCCGGCTGGTACGGGCACTGGGGGCCCGCGCAGACGTTCGGTTCGGTGTTGGACCGCGGTCATTCGATCAGCCGCCACGGGGGATTCTGCGTGAGCGAGTACGGCGCGGGAGCCAACGTGGCGCAGCATGAGCAGAATCCGAAGCAGCCCAAGTCCGACGGCCAGTGGCACCCCGAAGAATACCAGGCCATCGTCCACGAAACCGCCTGGGCGGCGATGAAAACGCGCCCTTTCGTGTGGGGCACGTTTGTCTGGAACATGTTTGATTTCACCAGTTACTACAGACACGAAGGCGGTGTCCGCGGGCGGAATGACAAAGGGCTGGTCACCTATGATCGCAAGACGAAAAAGGACGCCTTTTTCTTCTACAAAGCGAACTGGTCGGATGAACCGACGCTTTATATCACGAGCCGCCGGTTCACCGAACGGACGAACGCCGTTACCGACGTGAAGGTCTATTCGAACACCACCCAGGTGGAACTGCTGCTGAACGGCGTGTCGCAAGGCCAGCATTCGGACGCCGTAAACCACGTCTTCCTCTGGAAAAACGTCGAACTGAAGCCCGGCGAAAACCACGTCGAAGCCCAGGCGATGCGCGACGGCCAGGATCTGTCGGATGATTGTGTCTGGACGTACAAGCCGGCGGCCGAGGTCGCGAATCGGTAGTGCCCTGCGAGGTCGTGAAGCCCTGTAGCCGCCAATGTGAATGGCGGACCTGCCCGGCAGCGGTGATTTCCGCCGTTTCACAAGGCGGCTACGGAGGCGTGAAGTTATAAGTCACCGCCCGAAGAACTGGTGTGTTCACAGTTCGCAGGGATTGTGCTAAGTTCAGCCATGAACCACTTTCCCAAGAGCGCCAGGTCTTGCGCTGGATTGTGCGTGTTGCTGTTCTGCGCCGCTCCGGCCGCCTCCCCAGCCGCACCGCCCGGATCGGAAGCCACCAACGCCCCGGCGACGGCCGAACCCCACACCTCCTCACACTCCATGAAACCATTTCAAAAGCCCTCCAAAGACGAACTGAAGAAGAAGCTCACCCCGATGCAGTTTCGCGTCACCCAGGAGGCGGGGACGGAACCCGCCTTCGACAACGTTTATTGGAACAATCACAAACCCGGGATCTATGTGGACGTGGTTTCGGGCGAACCGTTGTTCAGTTCGCTGGACAAGTTCGATTCAGGCTGCGGCTGGCCAAGTTTCAGCCGCCCGCTCCCAGACGCGAAAGTGGACGAACGCAACGATCATTCCTTCGGCATGGACCGGACCGAAGTGCGCTCGAAGACGGCCGATTCGCACCTGGGCCATGTGTTCGATGACGGCCCGGGGCCGACGCATCTGCGCTATTGCATCAACTCGGCATCCCTGCAATTCATTCCCCTGGAAAAAATGGAG
>JBEKFT010000149.1:0-5139 GCA_050013175.1 Verrucomicrobiota bacterium | reverse complement strand
CGAGGCCTTTCGCCATTATTGGGCCAACACCCTCATCGGCATCCTCTGGGGCACCGTGGTCTGGCGCATCGATCATCCCACTTTCTGGTGGTTCATGCCCGTCCTCGCGGGCATGGTGCTCTCGATTCCCTTGAGCGTGCTCACCAGCCAATCGAGCTGGGGAGGGCGCGCCCGGGGACATGGACTTTTCCTGACGCCGGAGGAAACGTCGCCTCCCTCCGAACTGGATACGCTGCGGGTGCGGATAGCGCTGCTGGAACGATCGGGCGCCGTCGCCCCGCCGCCGCCGGATGCAAGCATCGCGGAGGCCGTTTTGGATCCGTATGTGAATGCCATCCACGTTTCGCTGTTGCGCGAGAAACGCCTCAACCCGGACTACCGGCAGGCGCTCGCGGCGCTCGGAGTGGGAAAACCCGAAGTGCGCGAACTGGGTGAAAGGATGCTGAGCAAAGGGCCCGAAGCCATCAGCGGCCCGGAGAAGATCCTGGTATTGTCGGATGCGGATGTGATGTCCTGGCTGCACCGGCAGGCCTGGATCCGCTCCAGCGACGCCCTGGCCGGCTGGTGGCAGTCCTCCATCCGCCGGTACGCCCGCTGAGCCGGAACGATTCCGTTATTCTGGGGAGCGCACCCGCCTCGGGTGCGGTGGCGGGCGCCCTCGCCCACCACTTGGAGCCTCGGAGCCAGTCGCACCATTCAGTTCGTGCTGCTATGATCGAACCGACCGGCGAAGGCGCCGGTCGGAACACGCGAGGGCGCGTGTTCTCCCCCTTTTCAACTGAATCGTTCCGGCTGAGGCCTCTCACGGGAGTCGAGACCACAAAAGAACATCCAACATTGAACGCCCAATACCCAGCGGCGGAAAGATAGCTGCCTTCCATTGGTTATTGGATGTTGGATGTTTTGGTCATTGCGGTTGCGAAACCTCCATCGACTGCAGCACGCGTTTGGCTTCCGCATAGCCCGGCTTGAGTCGCAAGGCCCGGGTGAGATGGGCGACGGCTTCATCGCGACGGCCGCTGCGGGCCAGCACACAACCCAGGCAATAGTGCGCCTCGGCGTCATCGGGCGCCAGGCGCAGGGTCTCGGTGTATTGCCTGATCGCCTCGTCGTTCCGGCCCATCCGATCCAGGATTTTGCCCAGGTTCTTGTGGAGCATCGGGTCGTCCGGCTTCAGTTGCAGCGCGCGGTTGTAGCAGGCGAGGGCCTCGCCGTAGCGGGATTGGCCCGCAAGGGCCCAACCCAGGTTGTTCAAGGCCTGTGTGAACTCCGGGTCCAGTTGGAGCGCTTGGCGATAGTGGTGGATCGCTTCGTCGTCCTTGCCCTGGCCGAGAAGGGCATTGGCCAGGTTGTTGTGAGCTTGGACGTCGTCGGGGGCTAGGCGCAGGGCCAGTCTGTACTGACGGACCGCCTCTTCGGTTTTTCCTGTCCCGTCCAGAACCACGCCGAGATTGTTGCGCGCATCGGGGTAGTCCGGCCGAAGGCGCAGCGCGGCTTCGAAACACCGGATGGCCTCGGGGAATTGCTTTTGCCGGGTCAAAGCGGTTCCCAGGTTGTTCAGGGCGTTCACGTCATCCGGCTTGATGCTCAGCGCCCGCTCATAGTTGGTGATCGCTTCCTCCACCCGGCCCTGGTTGTAAAAGCAAAATCCAAGATCGTCATAAGCGACGGGGTCGGTCGGGTTGATCTCCAGCGCCTGGTGGTAATCCTCGATTGCCTCTTCCCAGCGCCCGTGGTCGTGGAGGTAATAGCCCAGATTGTCGTAGGCCAGCGAATTGTTCCTCGTCAGCGCCAGGGTGTGCCGAAACAGCGTTTCACTGTTCCGCCAATACCGCAATTGATCCATCGTCCGCAGCGCGCAGGCTCCCACGACCACCGCCCCCGCCACCGCCCCGGCTCTCCACGGTATCCGCCACCGCTCCAGTGCCGCTCCCGCACCCCACGCGGCCACGATGAACAGCCCCACCAGCGGCACGTAAGTGTACCGGTCCGCCATCGACTGCATCCCCACCTGCACCAGCCCGATCACCGGCACCAGCGTCCCGATAAACCAATACCATCCCGTCACCACAAACGGCAGCTTCCTCCCCACCCATACTGCCCCCAGGCTCAGTCCCACCACCGATACCACCCCCATCCCCACCCACACCGGCGGCCACAGCCCGGGATACGGATACGGCAGCGCCAGATCCTCCGGCCACAACGTCTTCTCCAGATATCTCCCATACGAAACAAACGCGTTCTCCACCCGCCCCACCAGCGGATACCGCGTCACGGAACCCAGCGCCCTGCTTTGCGCCATCACCGTCACCGCGCACGAAACCCCGCTCAACACCAGAAACGGCGTCTTCTCCACCATCAGCCCCCACACAATCTGCAGCCGGCCCTTCCTCCCGGCTCCATCCCACCTGCCCAGCGGCCAGTAATCCAGCAGCAGCAGCACCCAGGGTAGGCTCACCACCATCGGCTTGCTCATCAATCCCAGCACGAAACACCCCAGCGCCAATCCGTAGAACACCCTGGACTGCGGCCCGTGGACTTTGCTTTCCCGTACATACCTCCCGTACAGCAGCAAGGTCAGCATCCAGAACAACGTGCTCAGCACGTCCTTCCGTTCCGAAATCCACGCCACCGACTCGACGTGCAGCGGGTGCAAGGCAAAGAGCGCCGCCACCCACGCGCTGCGCCAGTGCGCGCCGGTCAGTTCTCTCAACAGCACAAAGAGCAGGACGCTGTTGGCCACGTGAAGCAGCAGGTTGACCAGATGCGCCCCGCCCGGGTGCAGCCCGAACATCTCCACGTCGAGCATGTGCGACAGCCACGTCAGCGGATGCCAGTTGCTGGCGTAACCCGTGCCGAACGCCCAGGCCATCCCATCGAACGTCAACCCCTGGCGCACGTGCGCGTTGGAAAGGATGTACCTGGGATCATCACAGGAAATGAAATCGCAGTTCTTGAGCGGCCAGAACACGGCGAGGGTGATCACGGCCAGCAGCAGGCAGATCGGGCCGGGACGCGCCAGGAGGGCGGCCAACGCCGCGCTCGGCGGCGTGGCATCCGGCCGGGGCGTTGGACCTGTCGAGGCGGGTTCTGTCATCGCTGATCCCAAGCTGCCGTGATCGGTCACCCGAGCATAATCAAGATTCGCATCGGCGCAGCAAAAAATGGCGCCCCGGAGTTTTCCAGGAAGAGAGCCTTCCTGGCCGCCGTTGTGAAACGGCGAACTCTTCCCGCTGCGGCAATCTCCGCCGTTTCACAACGGCGGCTACAAGGTTTCAGTGCCCCCAATTTGATCCCAAGAAGCCGGGAATTCAGCACCCGCGACGCGCACTCTGCGATTGACGCTTTCGCGGGCTTCCACACAGAATCAGGACTGCAGGAGGGCGGCCCTGGCGCCGGCCCTGGCGGGGACTGTTAGGAAAGTGACACTGAACTTATGAATCTCGACGCTCTTTATTCGGAACTCACATTAAAGACCAATGCGAAGCTGGCCCTCGTTGTCCTCGACGGGCTTGGCGATCTGGCCATTCGGGAACAAAACGACATGACCCCGCTGGAAGCGGCGGTCACACCGAACCTCGACGCGCTGGCCAGGGAGTCGGCGCAAGGCCGGATGATCCCGGTGGCCCCGGGCATCACACCCGGCAGCGGGCCGGGGCATTTGGGCTTGTTCGGGTACGACCCATTGGAGTTTCAGGTGGGACGGGGTGTGATCGAGGCGCTGGGTCTGGGTGTGGAGCTTAAGCCCGGCGACATTTGCGCCCGCGCCAATTTCGCCACGCTCGACCCGAAAGGGATCGTCACGGACCGGCGCGCGGGCCGCATCCCGACCGAGACCTGCGAGAAGCTATGCGCAATGCTGTCCGCCAAGGTGACCAAAATCGGCGACACGGAGGTCCTCATCAAGGCGGGCAGGGAGCATCGTTTCGTTGTCATATTTCGGGGCAAGGATCTCGAAGGGCCGTTGACGGACGCGGACCCGAACCGGGAAGGTTTTGTCATTCCCACCGTCAAGCCGCGGGATCCGGAGAATGCGAAGCAGAGGAGGACGGCACAACTGATCGCCGATTTTTACAAGGCGGCGCTACCGGTGATTTCAAAGGAGAAACCCGCCAATGGCTTTTTGATGAGGGGCATCGCTCATCAGCCGCACATTCCGCTCTTTGAGGACCGCTACAAGCTCAAGCCGGCGGCGCTCGCGGTTTATCCCATGTACAAAGGCCTGGCGCAACTCGTCGGGATGAAGAAAATCGAGGGGCCCCAGACGATCCGCGAACAGTTCGAGCGGTACCTGGCCGAATACGATCGTTTCGATTTCTTTTTCATCCATTACAAATACACCGACAAATACGGTGAGGACGGCAACTTTGCGGCGAAGAAAAAGGCGATCGAAGATTTCGATGCGGCGCTGCCGATCCTGCTGCGGAAGAAGCCCGACGTCCTGGCGATCACGGGCGATCACTCGACGCCCTGCGCGGCCAAGGGCCATTCCTGGCATCCGCAACCGGTGCTGCTTCACTCGAAGCTGAGCGGCACGGACAAGCTGGAACGTTTCACCGAAACGGGTGCCAACCTGGGCTCGCTGGGTGTTTTCAAGGCGAAGTATCTCATTCGCCTGATGCAGGCCAACGCGAGAATGTTCGACAAATTCGGCGCGTAACCCCGGCACATGCCGGCGCCTCGTTCACCTGCGGTGCCGGAAGCGGTGGCTCAGTTTTCGGCCTCTCCGTGCATGGCCTTTTTGAAGAACTCGCCGGATTCGGTAAGGTCGTAATTCCAGGATGCCAGCAGGCACGGGGGCCATTCGGGGTCGAAACACCAGGCTGTCCAACTGATTCCCTTGCCCTCCAGGTAGTGGACGATGGTCGTTCCGTAATCGGCGTCGCGCTTCGCAGTGGCTTCAGAGGTTGGGTATCCAATCTCGGTGGCGATGATCGGGTAGCGGCCGGCGGCGAATCCAAAATCCTCGTCCCACTTGGGCTCCCAGGGTTTCATCCGCTTGTGCGGATAGGGGTGCGTGACGTATCCGATGCCTTCGGCCTGGATCGGATCGATGTTCAGCGGGGTCAGGTCGTACGCCCAATCCAAACCGGCCACCAGCGGAATCTTGGTCGTGTCGTAGGCGCGGATCAGGTGAAT
>JBEKFT010000148.1:0-5169 GCA_050013175.1 Verrucomicrobiota bacterium | reverse complement strand
ATTGTCTGTCCCTTTCGTAAACTTTGAGCGGTTCACGAAACACAGACTCCGCATTGACTCCCGGAGCTGTCAAACTTCGGGAGTCCTCCGGCAGAGCCGGAGGGTTTCCTGTTGGACTAACTTTTTTGAGGCTCCTTGTGATGCTCCTTGCGAGGCTGTTTCCGTGCACGTCGGCAACGCATCAAACGCCGACCACGTGCCGAGAAGGTGTTCCGCAAGGAATAGAAATCACGGACATTTCCAGCCGCATCACGGCAGGCAACCCCCGCTTTATTCAAGTCCCGTCGGAATCTTTCAATCCTTGGAAAACGCTTGAAGACCAGCTCCTCCGGCCTGCTGGTGCCCTTCAATCCATTTAGCGCGTATGACTTCTGGAAGCAGCCGCATCGCCGCCCAGGGCCAATTCATGACGGGGTGGGGACGGCCTCGTCCCCATTCAGGTTACAGAAACTCAATGGATCCTGTGGACGAGGCCGTCCCCGCCCCGATATCGCCACGTTCGTGAATTGGCCCTGATCGCCGCCGGCTTGCCGTTCTTGGTGGTTGACGCCCGCACATCGACAAATGGCGTGACGGCATCCAAAGAAACATCCCCCCGCTTCAGCGCCGCCAGTCTCGATCGGCGCAGGCCCGTACGCATGGCCAGCAGAAGTGCATCCACGTCAGCGCAAGGTGCTGGAGGAGGATATTGAGCGGGTCGTGATTTCTTCTCACGGTACTCTTGAGCGGGCACCAGTTGGGGGAAGCGGCCAGGGCCAAAACAGTTTCATTCACAAAACCGTCGCAGAACCGCATTCACAAAGCCGAACCTGGAAATCGAGACGCCTTTGTCGAGGTCTTGCTGTTCCTTCAATTCGATCTTCTTCAGAACGGAACCATATTTCGCTGAATCTTGATTGAGGTATTCCTTCCATCCATCAACCAACTCCTCCACTTTTTTCAATTGGTCTTTGTCAGTCCAGACGCCGCCGCATTCAGTACACTTGTGCAAAACGATTCCACTTGTGTCCCCATAATCAAAGTGCTCCATCCGCACGTTTTCACAATGAGGGCAATTCAACTCATCGTGATCATCCTTCTCAGCAGTAAAAATCTCCTTGTTGACTGCATCGATTGACGCAATTTCCTTTGGAGTAAATACTTCCGCGTGATGCTCGACAATTTTTTGCAGTTAGCCCGAATGCAGCCACTCGCCTCCGCAGCCTTGGCAGACTTCAATCTGCACGCCATCGTATTGAATCGAATTGAGGGTTGAGCCGCATCTTGGACATTTCATAATGTTCCTTTACCTTACGCATTCGGAGGCAACTGTCGCAAGACGAAAGCCAAATTGCCCCCTGGAAATAGTGAATATCGCGTGCATCAAGGCTCTGAGAGCCGTTGCACTGAATCTTCTGGATGGCGGCGCCCGGACTGCAGTCTGGTGCTGACATTCGTTTCCATCCGGTGTTTCATTCCCGGAGAATGGCCGACACGCCGAACGAACTGTTGCGCGGATTGCTCAAGGACGTTTCGCGATCGTTTTATCTCACCCTGCGCGTCCTGCCGGAGTCCATCCGATCGCCGGTGGGACTCGCTTACCTGCTCGCCAGGACCACGGACACCATTGCCGACACCGGGCTTGTTTCGATCGAGCAACGCGAGCTCGCGTTGCAGACCCTCCGGGAAAGGATTTTGGGAACCGGCGTGTCGCCGGTGGACTTTGGCGGGCTGGCGCGGCACCAGGGCTCTCCGGCGGAACGCATGCTTTTGAAACAATGCGAATCCAGCCTTGATCTGCTGCAACGGCTGTCCGAGTCCGACCGCCAACGGGTCCGCACGGTGCTCGACACCATCACGGGGGGGCAGGAACTGGATTTGCGGCGGTTCGCCGGCGCGTCCCCCGCGCGGTTGGTCGCGCTTCGGACGGACGAGGAACTGGAGGATTACACGTATCGCGTCGCCGGCTGCGTCGGTGAATTCTGGACCCGGATGTGCCGCGCGCATCTTTTTCCAGATGCCGCGCTCGACGATTCACTGCTTCTCAGCCGGGCGGTCCGGTTCGGCAAGGGTCTGCAACTGGTCAACATCCTGCGCGACCTGCCCGCCGACCTGCAGAAGGGGAGATGCTATTTTCCCGAGGAGGAGTTGCGCAGGATTGGATTGGCTCCCGCCGATTTGTTGCAACCCGCCAACGAACCCCGGCTGCGCCCGGCGTTTCACAAGTATCTCGACCGCGCGATGGATTATCTCGCGGCCGGATGGGTCTATACCAACACATTGCCCTGGCGCCACGCTCGCGTGCGCCTGGCCTGCGCCTGGCCGATTTTGATTGGTGTCCAAACCATCGGGCGCCTCCGCGCATCGAATGCGCTCGATCCTCGACAGCCTGTCAAAATCCTCCGACGAGAGGTCCGGCGCATCGTGGCGCAGTCCGTCCTCCTCTATCCGTGGCCAAATCTGTGGCGCAAGTTGGGCCCGATTGCGGGTTCGGACGCGGGGTGAGTCCAGGAGGGAACATCCAAAATCCAACATCGAACTTCCAACATCGAATCACAAACCGGCACTAAGCTGTTGCGTGACGGGCTCTTTTCATTTAATTAAAGGTTCATGCAGATTTCTCGACGCACTCTGTTGGCCTGCGCGACCGCGGCTGTGCTTCTTCCGCTCGGCGCCTTCTCCGGACAGGATAACCCAGCCCAAACCAAAGCGCGGCAGGCATTGGATCGAATGATGCAGGGGTTGCCTCCCCAGCCCGCAACTCAGATTCAAATCCCGCCCGCGGCCGCCACCAACCGGCCGGTGCGGCTGCAACCGACGCCCGCGCCGCCTCCGGCCATGGTGCCGTGGAAGAAGACACCGCCCCTGCCGGCCGCCGTGAAGGCCAAGGCGCTCGAGGACGCGTTGAATCGGGAAATGCAGGCGTCTGGAGAGCCGCAGCCTGCTGCGCCGCCACCCATGGCAGCTCCGCCAGCACCGGCGCCGCAAACTGCCCCCTCCACGCAGCGCTGGGACACTCAGCCACCACCACCTCCGCCGGTAGCACCACCGCCTCAGCCGATAGTACAGCCACCTCCGCCGCCTCCATCGCCGGAGCCACCACAGATGGCACCGCCTCAGCCGGTGGCACCACCACCTCCACCGGTAGCACAGCCGCCACAGCCGACAGCACCACCGCCACCGCCGCCTCCACCGCCGGCGCCACCACAGATGGCACCGCCTCAGCCGGTGGCTCCACCACCGCCGCCGGTAGCACCACCGCCTCAGCCGGCGCCACCTCCGGCGCAGACAGCGCCTCCTCCTCCGCAACCGCTGCCTTCGCCCGAGCCAGTGAAGACCGCGCCTGTAGTTTCTAAAGAAGCGGCATCCGGTCCGGAATATCAGAACGTGGTTTTGCCGGAGGCATCCAGCCCGGAAGCCATTCAGAGGGCGCGAGAAGCGCTGTACGAGACGATGCCGGGCGTGGCGGAACAATACCACACGTCGAACGCCGTCGCGGTTCCGGGGGAAGCTGCTCCTCCGCCGGCGAAGGGCGCCGGCAACACCCGGAATGTTGAAAAGCCGAAGGCCGCCAAGGATCTGTCCCAGATACCGCCGCTCCAGGGTCCACCGTCCCCGCTTCCCGCCTCGAAGGAACAACGCTTGCAGGACTTGCTGCAGTTGTATCGGACGGATAGGATTTCACCGGAAGAATACCACGCGCAACGGTCAAAAATACTGGCTGAACCGTAGTCGGACGCTTCCATCCCACGCCGGATGCGCGCATCCGGCGGTTTTCTTATTGGCGGACCTTGAAGTGTGACCGCCCATTGCACTGCGATGTGGAGGATTTGATTCCGGTGCGGCCAGGGGCGGCTCGCGGGTTGGCCTGGAGCATCCCCGATTCATCGGCATCGCCTTCGACGCAATCGAGGCCGTTTACGCGCGGGCGGCCAGGCTGAAAAACCTGCGCCTGCGGGGGCTGCAGATGCACATCGGCTCTCAGATCACGACGGTCAGCCCGTTTGAAGAGGCGGTCCGCAAAATCCTGCCGCTCGCGTTGCGCCTGAAAAAAATGCACCCATCTGGGCAGCCGAAAGCGGTGTCGCCGCTGCGCTCTGCCACCGCAGTCCAGAATCCTCGCTCGGACTCCTCATCCGGATGCCGCGTCGCGCTTCGCGGCCATCTCTTCCAAAAGCGGCATCTGCGCCGGATTGATTTTCTTCCTGGCCTCCTCCAGGTCGAAAAAGCCGGCCCGGTCCACCTCCGGACATTCCTCGAACCGCCCGGATTGCGGCGGCCATTCCATTTTGAACGCGTTGCTGTGGACGCGCGACGGATCACAGTCGCCTTCAAAGCCCCAGGCGTGAACGAGCTTGCCGCCTTTTTGGCGGATCGGGGTCAGTTCGATGAAGCGCCCCAGCGCCTTGAATCCGACCTCCTCTTCGAACTCGCGTTGTGCGGCCGCCAGCGGCTCTTCGCCCGGCTGAATTTCGCCCTTCGGGATGGTCCATGCCCCCGCATCCCTGTCCTTCCAGAACGGACCGCCGGGATGAGCGAGCAGGAACTCCGGCTTGCCTTCCCGGATCCGATACATCAGCAAGCCCGCGCTGACCTTTGACATGGGGGAAGTTTATTTGCATTTCGGGACGGAAGCCAGCGGGTTTTCGGGACGGGGAGGCGACGAGCCGTCGCCACCCCGTCCCTGGGATTGCGGGTTTGCATTCGCGGGGACGTCCATTAACTTGCCTGGGTGAACAGCGAGCATTCAGTCGCGGACCATTGGTCGGGCGGGTTCGACGAAGCGGGGCTTCAGCGGTGGGCGGAGCAGTTGCGCAGGAAACTGTCCACCCCTCGGATCGACCTGGGCCTCGTCTTCATGTCGCCGAAATATTTCCCGCACGCGAAACAGGTCCTGGACATCCTCCGTGTGCACGCGCAAATCCCGCTGCTGGCGGGGTGCTCCAGCCAGGGCTTGATCGTCGAGCGGCGCGAGGTCGAGGAGGGCGCCGGAATTACACTGGGCCTTTACGCGTTGCCCGGCTCCACGTTGAAGGCGGTCCATTTCACCCAGGAACAGGTTGAAGAGGCCAACGGGGCCGGCTATTGGCGCCTGGAAACGGGCGTCGAGACGAACCAGACCAATGGCTGGCTGGCTTTCATCGACCCCTTTCATCTCGACAGCGAATCCTGGCTGCGGACCTGGAACGA
>JBEKFT010000147.1:0-5171 GCA_050013175.1 Verrucomicrobiota bacterium | reverse complement strand
GGGTGGAAAACGATTTGCGTGGTCGATCCCTGGAGGATGGCGCGCGCGCGGGCCGCGCTGCACAGGTCCATGACATCCCCCACCGTTTTGCCGAAACCTTCGCGGTGCAACATCCGGTAAAGCGTCGGAACCCCCATCGCCGCGATCATTCCGATGATCCCCACCACCACCATGATCTCGATGAGGGTAAACGCGCGTCGTCCGCGGGGGACTCTGTCGGGCGCGGCGCTCATCCGGCGGCGCTGATGTTAGAGATCAGCCTGAACATGGGGAGCAAGACGCTCAGCAGCAGGAAGCCGACGCCCACGGCCATGACGACAATGAGCAGCGGCTCGATCAAGTTCATCATGATCCGCAGGGAAATCTGGAGTTCGCCTTCGTACGTCTCCGCGAGATTGGCCAGCGCTCCCGGCACGTCTCCCGTGTCCTCCCCGATTTTCACGAGGTCCACCATCAGTTGGGGGAACAGTTTGCTCTGGGCCAGGGGCTGCGCGATGGTCTTGCCGTCTGTGACGGCCTCGCGGGTTTTGGCGATGGCCTCCTTCAGCAAGCGGTTGGGCATGACCTCTTCGCTGATTTTCAGGGCGGTCAGGACCGGCACCCCGTTTTGCAGGAGGGTGGAAAGAGTGCGGGAAAACTGTGCGAAGAGACTGAGTCGAATCACCTTGCCGACGATCGGGAGGTTCATCTTCAGTTGGTCCAGCTTTTGCCGGCCGCCGGCGGTGTTCTGGAAGCGTCTGAAAATAATTGCGAACACCACCAGGATCAGGATCACCAGCCACCACAAATGCGTCAGAACATAACTGACGCGGATCAGCAGGCGGGTTGGCAACGGCAATTCCATGTTGAACCCGCTAAACATCTCCAGGAAATGCGGCAGCATGAAATAAATGAAGAACAGGACCAACCCCATCCCCACGCAACAGACCAGGATGGGATAGATCATGGCGCTTGCCACCTTTCCCTGCACTTCGGCGAACTGTTGAAAGTGCGAGGCCATGCGGCGCAACACATCCACCAGCGCGCCGCTGGATTCCCCGGCGCGCACCATGTTGACGTACAGATCGTTGAAAACCACCGGCTGCTTGGACATCGCATCGGATAAACTCCTGCCCTCCATGACTTCCTGGCGCAATTGCTGGCTGACCTCGGCGGAGATGCCCTTCGATTCGAGATGGGTCATGCTGTGGAGCGCCACGGTCAACGGCATGCCGGAATTCAGGAGGTTGGCCAGTTGCTGGGTAAACGTGGCCAATTCCTGCAGTTTCGGCTTCCGTTTCCGGGTCAGAGACTCGCGCACCGCCGGCGGCAGCATCGACACGAAGTTGATCTTTGCGCCCGCAGGCTGACCCGCCGCCGCCGCAGTTCCCTTCGCCCCCTCCACGGCAACGGGAAAGAGTCCGAGCCGCTCGATCTGCACCAGCGCAGTCGGACGATCGGGAACGTCCAACACGCCTTGCACGACTTCGCCTGTCCGACGCCGGGCCTTGTACGAAAATTGCGGCATATAACAACCGGTTTCTGGTTAAACCCAAGCATTAGGGAAAAGTTGCGGCTTTCCAAGTGGCATTTTCGGTGAAAGCGGATGCAACTCCAATCCGAAGCCCAATACTCCCTCGCCAAAGCACTGCTAGTCTGAATATCTTCTGGCTGCGCGCAAAAAAAGTCCGGCTTGAGGCCGGACTCAGAGAATCACGGGGCGATTTTGCTCCGCAACGAGTTTATTGTGCTGGAGCCAATGGAACACTCGCGCCTGGAATGGATGGATCTACGAGCGGAGTGCCCTCAACGACGACCGCCCCTTCCCCAATGATGAACCACCATTCGCGCGCCGACACGACACCATCCACCAAGGCAACAGAACCCGGCACGGATTCAATAGCCCGATCCACGGCAGTTTTAAGGTGAGGGGGGCTTCCCAAAGGAATGAAAAGAAACCAATAGCGGTTGTCCTCCCCTGTTACCCGGTTGGGCGTTCTCCTGAAGGTGCCCGCTTTGGACAGGTCCACGTTTTTCGTCGAAAGCAATGTGTAATCAACAAACCGGGTCGTGCATCCAGCCAGTGCCAAACAAGCTATCACGGCTGCAAGACCAGCGGTCCTGGTTGTCAATTGGGTCATTTTTTTGGTTGTCGTCATGATCACCTTTGGATAATGTTTTGTTGTGGAAATCATATTTCCGCATCAGTAGAAGTTGTTTTTGTCGGCGACGTCAAGAGGTAAACGAAATCGCAAAGTGTTGGATGGCGGGCCGGAATATGTCCTATCGCTGGAAGACCATTACATAAATGAAATCATTCCTGTTCCTGACTACCTCAGTGGCCATGATTGTTGCCGGCTGTTCGTCTTACAGAGGGCCGGTGTGGGTGATGAGAGTGGAAAGCTCTCCCGCCGGAGCCCATGTTTTTTCCGGCACGAGCGATTCATACCAATCCGGAGCGTATCTTGGCACAACGCCATGCAATGCTGCAATTCCAGCAAAAGCTGGCGGCAAAATCTGGGGCACAATGACGATATGGGCGATCCCTCCCACGAATGCTCCCGGTCTTTACACTCAGAAGACGACCCTTGGCGGTCAACTACAACGATCCGCGTTGCCGCCTGCGCTGTTCTTCGACCTTTCAAAGCCGCCATCCACCACAACAACACCGGCTTCCTTTTCCGGTGGATAACCCCCCGCACGCCGGAATTGGTGTCCTCACAATCAAGAATGCGCCGGAATGGGCCATCAAACTTCCAGCGGATGGGGCAGTGACTCTTGGGTTCACGACGCCGCGGATTTGCGAGGTTCGCTCGTGTTGGCCCTCCGATACCCCTGCAAATCCAGCGTCACGTGAGCGTAGCCGATTTGCTTGAGCGCGTCCGCCACGCGCACCGGCACGCCATCCATGAGAAATTTCCGAAGCTCGCCCGGGCCGACCTCGATGCGGGCCAGATGTTGCAAGGTTGGAGGTTGGAGGCTGGAGGCTGCAGGTTGGGTCTGCGGCGACCGCGAACCTGCAACCTGTAACTTGGAGCCTGCAACCAGTTCGTGGTGCCGGACGCGCACATCGTGAAACGCCAGACTGCGGAGCACATATTCCGCCTGCTCGATCATCCTGAGTTTTTCCGGAGTGACCGGTTCGCCGTGAGGGACGCGGGAACTCAAACACGCCATCTGGGGTTTGTCCGCCGTCGGCAACCCGAGCCGGGCGGACAGCTCGCGGATTTCCGCCTTGGTCAATCCCGCTTCCTTGAGCGGCGCGCGCACCTGAAACTCGGCCGCCGCCTGCGACCCGGGACGGTAATCTCCCGCATCGCTTGCATTCTCCCCATACGCGATGACGGCAAATCCCCCGGCGCGAGCGATCGGAGCGAGCTCGGTGAACAGTTCGTGTTTGCAAAAGTAACAGCGGTTCGCCGGGTTGGCCGTGTAGTCGGGGTTCGAGAATTCATTCGTCCGGATCACACGCGCGGGGAAACCGAACTCACGGGCGAGGGCCAACGCCTCCTCCAGCTCGCGCCGCGGCAGGCTCGGTGAATCGGCGATGACGGCCAGCGCTTTGTCCCCGAGGACCTCGCTCGCCACACGCGCCAGAAAAACCGAATCCACACCGCCCGAATACGCAATCAGGCAGGAACCATACGACCGCAACAGAGCGCGGAGTTGTTCGAGTTTGTCAAGTGCCACAATGAGAAAGTGGCATCTCGGGCGGGGGTTGTCGAGCCCAGCCGGAAGGGAGTCGTCCGCGGGCCGTTCAACGCATGGATCCGACCGCTGGGGCCGAGGCCATGAGATGGAGAAGCGCCCAACACAATTGAAGCCGAGGCACGATGCCCGCAAACCGGTTGAAATCCACCGGTTTCAGGATACAGGTCTCCGCTCCCAGCTTCAAACTCTCGGCCAGGTTCTGTTGGCGCTGGGAGCTGGCCAGCATCACCACCGGAATGCCCCGGGTCTGAGTGTTGGCTTTGATCTGCCGCAGGACTTCGAGGCCGCTGACCTTCGGCAATTTCAAGTCCAGGAGTATGATCTGCGGGCGATCCTCCATTTTGCGGCCGGCATGCCTCCCGGTACAGAAGACGAACTCGAGAGCTTCCGCACCATCCCGCACCACATGGACTCGATTGCTCAAATTGGCCTTCTCGAACGCCTTCAGTGTCTGCGCAACCTCCTCCGGATCGTCTTCGACCAGAAGAATGTCCACCACGCGATCGGCGGATTGGTTGAGTACGCCTCCGGCGTGGAAAAAGAGAATCGGAATTGATATCTCGAGGGCATACGCCAGCTTCTCGATGCTGCCCAGCGAGAGGTTGCGCGCGCCGCGCTCGACATCGGCAACGTAAGTCCGATGCAATCCAGCCCGCTCGGCCAGTTCCTCCTGCGAAATGCCCAGGTGCTTCCGCCGGGCCCTTACAGGTGCATCTTGACACTGTCCTTGATTTTGAGGGAAACCGTGAAATTCGTTAGAAAGCAGCAAATTCGAGTCTGCGGGTAAGGACAGTGTCAAGATGCACCCGGCCCTTACCGCCGTCCCAAAATGCGATTGAATTTCAGCCGGCATTATTCCTTATCTGTATAAATCTTATCGTACAAGCCGCCGCAACAGACTTTGAGTGACAAGGGACGTCTTGAACCATCGAATCCCTTCCCGGTCGTGTCAAGCGGCGTGTGGGATTTAATTCGGATTGAACAGGAGTGCGCCCCCAAGGCCAATTCATGAGGGGGTGGGGACGGCCGCGTCCCCACTGAGGTTGCAGATGCTGAGGGGATCGCGTGGGCGAGGCCGTCCCCGCCCCGATATCGCCACCTTCATGAATTGGTCCTGAATCGCGCCCTTCGTGACCTTCGTGCTTGACGGTTGGGATGGATTTGATTGGATTGGAGTGATGAAAACGAAATTTGCTGCGGTTGTTTTGGGATTGGTCGTTCTGGCTGCGGGTTGTGTCAGCACCGTGAGCGGCTCGAAGACCGCTGGCGTGCCGTTCGTCAACGATACAATTGAGGCGCGTTACGAGCGTCCCATGGATGAGGTCTTTAAGGCCGCCAAGGAAGTGATCAGCTTCAACGGCACATTGCTTAGCGAAAGCACCCTTCACGGCCAGACCAATTCTGTGAACAGCATCGCAAAAGTGGCCCAAGGCAAGGTGAACCAGTGCAAAGTCTGGGTGAGAGTCGAGCAGGCGGATCCC
>JBEKFT010000146.1:0-6278 GCA_050013175.1 Verrucomicrobiota bacterium | reverse complement strand
ATCCGAAGCGGCTGATGGATTCCCCCGCGCACGCGTTGGGCACCTATCCGGGCACGAACAGCATACTTTTCTACAAGGAAGGATTGCTCGTCGGCTATCGCTGGTTTGATACCAAAAAAATCGAGCCGGAGTTTCCCTTCGGCTACGGCCTCTCCTACACGCGCTTTGAATACTCGGATTTGAAACTCGTTGCTGGAGAGCATCCGGACGACCCGGTGGTGACGGCCGAGTTCGAGATTGCCAACACGGGAAAGCGGGCGGGCGCCGAAGTAGCCCAGCTCTACGTGCGACAGGCGCACCCGGGCCTGCCGCGGCCACTCAAGGAATTGAAAGGGTTCGAAAAAGTGCCGCTCGAACCGGGTGAAAAGCGAACAGTCTCCATCCCCCTGGACCTCCGCGCATTTGCCTACTATGACCCCGCGAAAAAAGGGTGGGTGTCGGAAGCCGGCGACTTCGAGATCCAGGTCGGCAGCTCTTCACGCGATATCCGGTTGCACGACATGTTCCACCTCGCCCAGACGACGGTCGAGCGGTGAAGGATTTTGCCAATCCCAAAGGGATTGCATCAATCAGCCCGGGGGTTGTCCCGTCGGCGGGACTACCTTGGGTAACGTGTCCAAACATTTTTTCCAACTCCGGGAGGGCCAAAGGCCCGGAATGTGATAGCCCGGGCTGGAGCGGAGCGAAGGCCCGGGAAACCTGTCCAACCAATTCCCGCCCGCCCTGCAGGGGCGGCACGAAACCGACGTGCCAATTAATCCGGAACAATTCCAACCACGCGTAACGTCCGTGCGAGCGACGCCCCGACAGGGCATGGGAGGTTTGTGGGGACGGCTGACCCGGGCCGGCGCTCGCGACGCTCGCTTCAGCCCGGATCATCTTGCGGGCCTTCGGCCTAAAGGGGGC
This sequence comes from Verrucomicrobiota bacterium, assembly GCA_050013175.1. Classification (GTDB taxonomy): domain Bacteria; phylum Verrucomicrobiota; class Verrucomicrobiia; order Limisphaerales; family BOG-1460; genus BOG-1460. The sequence goes on along the minus strand of JBEKFT010000146.1, from coordinate 5,372 downwards.
ATTCATGAGATTGCTGGCGACGGGCCGTCGCCGCCCCGGCCGCCCAGCAGTCAACCATTTATCTTATCGCTAGGGAAGCGTTGGGCGCAGGGGGCAGGCCTCGGATTGAATGGTTGCGGTGGCAAGCTCCAGTCCGGAAGACCGGGCGGTGAGTTTGAGGGCGCCCGGTTTGCGGGTCGATTGCACGATGACCTGGGCGAGGCCGTTGAACACGCTGCGCTGCCAGGCCGGCAGTTCGGGATTATCCTGGATTTGCAGGGTGACGCCCCTGTTCACGCCGCCGGCGCTGCCATAGTTCGCGACCACGACGGCGGCCGTGTTTTCGCCGATATGGAGGAGGTTTTTGACATCCACAACCGCCGCAGCCTGGGAATCGTGGGATTCACCGGCCTTTTGGCCGTTCACATAGATCCAGGCATCGCCATTGATCGCGGCGAAATTCATTTCAACGGCGGCAGCCTCGAGATCCTCGCCGACGACCTGGAAATGGGCGCGGAATACGGCATGTTCCCGCTCCGCCAGGGGGCCGGCAGCGGATTGGACGTCATGCTGCGCCCAGCCCGAGTCGTCGAACCGCTCGGCGGTTTCCGGCAGGTTGGGATCGTAGGGATTGGCGATTTTCTCCCAGCGCCAGTCGTTCACGGCCGTCGAGTGAGACCGCGAGTGAGGCACAAACACGTCGGGTTCGTGGCAGCTCGGGTCCCCATTGCCGACGCCCAGGATTTTGCCGGGGCCGTCGAGATCGAAGTGGATGGCGTGGGCCGCGTCCGGCACGACGCGGCCGTGCGAGTCGCGCACGGAAACAGTGATGAGACTGATGTCCTGGCCGTCGGCGTTGAGGGTTGAGCGGTCGGGAGCGAGCTGGATCGCGGCGGGCGCGCCGGTGGTTTCGACGCTGGTTTCGGCGACGGCCTTTCCGTTGCTGAAGCCCTTGGCGGAGAGCGTGCCGGGCGCGTAGGCCACCTTCCACTTCAACTCGGAGTTCCTTTTCATCGGCTGCCGGCCGAGGCTGCGGCCGTTGAGGAACAGCTCGACCTCCTGGCAATTGCTCAAGGCGCGGACGTCGACTTCCCGGCCTTCCTTGCCGGGCCAGTTCCAGTGGGGCAACAGATGCAGCACCGGACGGGCGGTCCACCAGGACTGGTAATACCAGAAATTGTCCTTGGGGAACCCGCAGGTATCGAGGATGCCGAAATGCGAGTTGATGCACGGCCATCCGTAAGGGGTCGGCTCGCCGCGGTAGTCGAAACCGGTCCAGACAAACCCGCCGGAGAGCCACGGCCGCGGCGCGAAGAAACTCCACCAGGCTTCGGCCGTCTGCGCCCAGCTCGGCGCGTTGTCGTCATAGGCGCTCACGTAGCCGCGTTGCGCGTCGTTGGCATAAATGCCGCGCGTGCCGACCGTGCTTCCTTGTTCGCTGCCGACGTTCGGCTGGGCCGGGTGGGCTTTATGATACTCCTCCATGTCGCGACCGGGGTGATAGCTCCAGCCGCGGACTTCGATGACTTCGTTGATGCCCGCGAATTCGTTCCCCACAGGTGCGTTATAAGTCACGGGCCGTGTCGGATCGAGTTGTTTGATCAGTGTCTGCATGGTCGCGGCCACCCGTTTCCCGACGGGAGTGCCCTCCACGGCGAACTCCTCGTTGGCCAGCGACCAGATCGCGACGCTCGCGTGATTGCCGTCGCGGCGGATCTGCCTCTCGAGCCGGCTCAGACGGAGGGCGTCGCTGCCCAGAAGGCGGTTTTCATCCATCACCAGCAAGCCCAGGTGATCGCAAGCTTCGAGAAGTTCCTCGGTCGGCTCGTTATGGGCGGTCCGGCAGGCGTTGGCGCCCATCTCCTTTAACCGGGCGACGCGGAAATACTGAAGCCGATCGGGAATGGCCGTGCCGACGCCGGCGTGGTCCTGATGATTGCAAGTGCCCTTGATCTCGTAAGGCTTGCCGTTCAGCAGAAACCCTTTCACGGGATCGAACGCCACGGTCCGGATGCCGAATTCGGTTTCGGTGCGGTCGATGGCTTTGCCGCCGGATTCGACGGTCGTGACAAGCTTGTAGAGTTTGGGCGATTCCGGCGACCAGAGGACCGGCGCCGACACACGGGCCGATTGGGTGAGATCGTATTCGGAGCAGGCGCTGACGGTTGCCGGCGCGTGGATCGAGGCCACGGTCTTGCCGTCCGGGCCGAGGATGTCGCATCGGACGTTGGCCGCGGCGTCAGTGGCCCCGGCATTGGCGAGCCGGGTTTGGATCTGAATGTTCGCCGCGCCCTCCGGCACATTGCCATTGAACCGGGTGAAAACAAAAGTGCCGTCGGGAGCAACAGCCAGCGGCGCGGTTGTCACCAGCCAGACGTGCCGATACATGCCCGCGCCTTCATAGAACCAACCCTCCTCCTCCGTCGCGTCCACCCTGACGGCCAGCACGTTCTTGCCGTCGCAGTTGGCCACATCGGTCACATCGTATCGAAAACTGCTGTATCCGCTTTCGTGGTGTCCCACGAACCAGCCGTTCAGGAACACGGTGGTGTCACGATAGACGCCGTCGAATTCCAGCCACAACCGTTTGCCGGAGTCTTTCTTCGGCAGATCGAATGTGCGGCGATACCAGGCCACGCTGTTCTGAGGGAAGTCGCGCCCCAGGGCCTTGAAACCATGGGAAGCCTCGGCCTTTGGATCGAACGGCAGCTCGATCGCCCAATCGTGCGGCAGATTGACGGGGCGCCAACTGGCGTCGCTGAACCAGACGCTGGCGGGTCCGCTGCCAGTGCCCGCTTTGGCCAGGCTTTGGGCCGTGCCCCAATCGTTGCCAAGATGGAATTTCCAGCCGAAGTCCATCAGCAGCCGCTCGCGCGGCGCGGAATCGGAACCTGAGGCGGCGAATGCCACGAGGATCGAGAGGAGAAGGCATCCAAACCTGCATTTGTAGAAGGCAGTTTTCATCTTATTCGTTCCGAGTTTTACTCAACTCCATCGGGTTCGTCCAGAACTGCCGGGCGGCATCGCCGCAGGTTGCCGTTCCTGGCGGGGAAAAAAGGATTGCGATGCACCCGGAAAAGTCTAATGTGAAGCCAGTCCCGGTTCGAGTCGCGCAGGGCGGGTGGAACAGTGCAGGCGTGGTTTGGAATCGTGCGAACTGCGTTCAAAATTGAACTTATGAAAATACTGCTTCAACACGTCCGCACGCAGTTGTATCTCCAAAGTCCGGGAAAGTGGACGGCGAACCCGTTCGAAGCGCTCGATTTTCAGCACTCCCAAACCGCGATCGATTTTGCGCGTGAGCACCGCATCGACGGCATTCAAATCGCTGTGACATTCGTGGACCGCCAGTTTGATGAAGTGGTGGCGCTTCCCCCGATTCATCCTGCCCCGGGGAAACGCGCCGATTAATGACACGGCCTTCCTCCTCTCAGTCCGCACTTTCCATTACGACTCGATTTGTGTTAAGCCATCGGCCGCGATGAAAACACTTTCCTGGCTTCTACTTCCCCTCGGCGCGCTCGGCCTCCTCACCGCGGGCCTCCGCGCGGAGGCGGACGACGCGGACGCCGTCGGTTGCATCAAGTCGGCCCGGTTTTTCGCCCCGCCGGACTCGCCGGATCATCTCCGGTACGCGCCCGACCGCGAAGTCGAGGTCGTGCACCTCGCGCTCGACCTCACGCCGGATTTCAAGCAACGCACGCTCAAGGGCAGCGCCGCGCTCCGCTTCAAGCCGCTCGTCAACCCCGTCGATGAAATCAAGCTCGACGCGGTCGAACTCAACATCGATTCCGTCACCGCCACTGAAAAAATCCAGGGCTACCAAACCACCGCCGACCAGTTAATCATCACCTTCGCCGAGCCGATTCCGGCGGGCAGGGAAGCCGGCGTGACGGTCGCATACCACGTCGAGCCGGCGCTGGGGATTTATTTCCGGACGCCGGAGATGGGTTACAAGCCCGGCGACACGCACTTGTTCTCTCAAGGCGAGGAGGTGGAAGCGCGGCATTGGTATCCCTGCTTCGATTCGCCAAACGAAAAGTTCACTTCGGAGGTGACCTGCCGCGTGCCGGACGGGATGACGGCGATTTCCAACGGGCGGCTGGTCTCCCGGGACAGGGACCCGGCCACCGGCTTGACGGCGTTTCATTGGTCGCAGGAACAGCCCCATGCCAATTACCTGATCACGCTCGTCGCGGGCTGTTTCGAAAAGATTGAAGACCGCCACAACGCCGTCGCGCTGGGCGACACGAAGGACATCATGGAATTTTTCGAGGAGGAAATCGGCGTGCCGTTTCCGTGGCCGAAGTATTACCAGATTTGCGTGAATGACTTCGTGGCCGGCGGCATGGAAAACACCAGCGCCACCACCCTGACCGACCGCACGCTGTTCACCGGCGCCACGGAGAACATCCACACCAGCGAGGCCCTCGTCGCGCACGAAATGGCGCATCAATGGTTCGGCGACCTGGTGACGTGCAAGGATTGGAGCCACATCTGGCTGAATGAAGGGTTCGCCACCTATTACCAGATACTCTACGACGGCCACAAACACGGCCGGGACTCGATGCTTTACAGCCTGTACGGAGCCGCCCGGCAGGTCCTGCCGGCGGTGAACGACACCAATTCGATGGTGCGCCGCGCGTACGACGATCCGGGTGAAATGTTCAACTACCTCACCTACCCGAAAGGTGCCTGGGTGCTTCACATGCTGCGCTCCCAGCTCGGGGCGGATCTGTACCGCCGGTGCATCCGGACCTATCTCGAGCGGCATCGATACGGCAACGTCACCACCGAGGATCTCCGCGCCGTCATCGAGGAACTCACCGGCCGGCCCTACGACCAGTTTTTCGACCAGTGGGTCTATCATGCCCATTATCCCGAACTCGAGGCCGGTTACACCTGGAACGAAAAAACCAAACTCGCAAAGCTCACAATCCGGCAGACGCAGGCGCTCAGCGACAGGGTTCTGCTCTTCAATGTTCCACTGACGGTTCGGTTCAAGGGCAAATTCGGCACGCAGGACCGCGCCGTCCAGGTGAAAAACAAGCAGGAGGATTTTTACTTTCCGCTCGAGTCCGCGCCCGAAATCGTCCGGCTCGATCCCGACTACGCGTTGCTCGCCAAAATCACCTTCAACCTCCCAAGCCCCATGCTGTCCGCCCAACTGGCGGACCGGAGCGACGTGATCGGGCGGCTCGGCGCGGTCGCGCAACTGGCCGGCAAAAGGGACAAGGAATCGGTCGCGGAACTGCGGCAGACGCTCGACAATGACCCGTTTTTCGGCGTGCGCGTCGAAGCCTCGAAGGCGTTGAGCTCCATCCATACCGACGAGGCGCTCGAGGCATTGCTGGCCTCCACCCGCCAGCCCGACGCCCGCGTGCGCCGGCAGG
>JBEKFT010000145.1:0-5179 GCA_050013175.1 Verrucomicrobiota bacterium | reverse complement strand
GATATCGAGGTGAAGGGCCCGAAGACCCGCGGACGACAACTCTCGATCAAGGACATCAGTTCGGTGACGAGCGAACCGACGCGGGGCTGGGACGAGAAAGCCACCACCACGAAGCTGCTGTTTGCCTGAGCGGAACTCGTAGCCGCGGTTGTGAAACCGCGGATTTCCCCGCCGTGACGGGAAACGTCCGCCAATTCACATTGGCGGCTACGCGGGCTACGAGCGGTTCCAACACTGTTCTTGCCACGGAGAGGCGTTTGGCCTATTTTGGCGCACGATGAGCAAAAGAAAAGAGTCCTGCGTGGTCCTCGAGGGCCGGTGCGCCGGGCCTCTCGTTTGCCCGCTCAGCCGGATCAAGACGGGCAGCGTCGTCTGCATCAAGCAACTGTCGGCTTCCCCGGACATCACCTCCCGGCTTCGTGAAATGGGCTTGTGCGAAGACCAGAAGGTCAAGCTGCTCAGCAGTCATTCCAGCGTCATTTGCCAGGTCTGCAACGCCCGCCTCGGCATCAGCAAACGCCTCGCCGAATGCATTCTTGTCGAGACTCTGCCCGCCCAGATGAAGGTGGCTTGAGTCATGCCCGCCGCCCCGCAGCCGCTGACTTCAGTCGCTGTCGGCACCAAAGCCACCGTCACTGAAATCAAAGTGTCTCCGGCCGGCCGGTCGCGCCTGATGGAGATGGGCCTGCTCATCGGCACTCTCGTGGAGCTCGTCCGCTTCGCGCCGCTCGGCGACCCCGTCGAGATCAAGTTTCGCGGCTATCATCTCACACTCCGGAGAAACGAGGCGGAACAGATCTGGGTGACTGTGGCGGGTGACAAATGACCTGCGACAGGAAGTCTCCGTGATTCATCAGCCCAACATGGATTCCACACACCCAGGACCCGCCGCCGCGCCCGAAGGCGCAACAACGCCGGGGCCCGGCCGCTCGACTTCCGCCGGCCGCCACCCCTACGTCGTCCTGACCGGAAATCCCAACTGCGGGAAGACAACCCTCTTCAACGCGCTCACGGGACTGCGCGCCAAGGTGGGTAATTACGCCGGCGTCACCGTGGAGCGAAAGGAGGGCCGGTTGCTGGGCGCTCCGGCGGGAACGGACATCCGGGTGCTCGACCTGCCCGGCACCTACAGCCTGAGCCCGCAATCCCTCGACGAGCAGATTTCCCGCGATGTCCTGCTCAATCGGCTGCCGGAACTGCCGCCGCCGGACCTGATCGTTGTGGTCGTCGATGCCTCCAACCTCCAGCGAAACCTGTATTACGCCACCCAAGTCATCGAACTGGGCTATGCGACGATCATCGCCTTGAACATGATCGACGTGGCCAAGAGCAACGGCCATCGCATCGATGAAGGCAAGCTCTCCGACGCGCTCGGCGTGCCTGTGATTCCGCTCGTCTCGAGCACCGGACGGGGCGTGCCGGAGCTGCGGGCGCGCGTGATTTCCATGGTGCAGGCTCCCGTCGAGACCAGGCCGCGGTTGTTCGGTCAATTTCCCGGACCTTTCCGGATCGAAGCCACCCGGCTGGCGGATCTCCTGGCCGAAGTGTTCCAGGGGCGCCGTGTCCAGGCCACGGCGGAGGCATTGCTGATCCTGAGCAACGAGAAGGCCCTGGCCTCCAGCGCCGCGCATTATCCGCCCCGCATCCAGGAAGCCGTCGCCGCGGCGCGGAAACGCCTCGATTCGCTGGTCGTGGATTGGCGGGCCGCGCCGATCGAATGGCGCTACTCGCAAGTCGCCGAAATCCAGAGGACCGTCACGGCCGAAACCGCCCCGCCCGGGGAGAACTTCAGCGACAAACTCGACCGCGTCCTGACGCACAAGATCTGGGGCACTCTCATCTTCGTCATCGTGATGGCCCTTCTGTTCCAGAGCATCTTCACGTTCGCGCGCCTTCCCATGGATGCCTTGCAGGCGGGGGTGGACTGGCTGGGCAGCACCGTCGCAAACCTGCTTCCGCCGGGCGATCTGAACAGTTTGCTGGTGGATGGCGTGATCGCCGGAGTCGGGGCCGTCATCGTTTTCCTGCCGCAAATACTCCTGCTGTTTCTGTTCATTGGATTCCTGGAAGACACCGGGTACATGGCCCGGGCGGCGTTCCTGATGGACCGGTTGATGAGCAAGGTGGGGCTGCACGGCAAGAGCTTCATTCCCATGCTGAGTTCTTTCGCCTGCGCCATCCCGGGCATCATGGCCACGCGCACCATCGAGAGCCCGAAGGACCGGCTGGTGACGATCCTGGTCGCCCCGCTCATGAGCTGTTCGGCCCGGCTGCCCGTTTACACGCTGCTCATCGCCGCCTGCATCCCGGACATCAAAGTCCTCGGTTTTCTCAAGCTCGCCGCGGTGACGATGCTCTCCATGTATCTGCTCGGCATCGTCGTCGCGCTGTTGATGGCGTGGCTCTTCAAGAAGACGCTGCTGCGGGGGGAAACGCCGATGCTCATCATGGAACTGCCGCCGTACAAGCGGCCGCTGCTCCGCGTGGTGCTCCGGCACATGTGGGACCGCTCGAAACTTTTCCTGCGCCGCGCCGGCACCGTCATCCTGGGCATCAATATTCTGCTCTGGTTTCTCGCGACCTATCCGCGTAGCTCGAATGCCGGCGCGGAATTCGCCGCCCGGCGCGCGGCGATCCGGGAATCACAGCGGAGCGATCCCGAAAAGGCGGCTGCAATCGCCGGGTTGGACAAGGGCGAGGCCGGCGAAAAACTGCGCAACAGTTTTGCGGGCCGGATGGGGCGGGCGCTCGAGCCGGTCATCGCGCCGCTCGGGTTTGACTGGAAAATGGGCATCGGGATCGTTTCCTCGTTTGCGGCGCGCGAGGTGTTCGTGAGCACGATGTCCACGGTGTACAACGTCGGTGACGAAAAGAACTCGGAAACCAAAACCAAGCTCGTCGAAACGTTGCGTCAGCAACGGCACGCCGACGGCACTCCCGTTTACACGGCGCTCACGGCGCTCACGCTGATGGTGTTCTATGTCTTCGCGCTGCAATGCGCGAGCACCGTGGCCGTCGTTCGCCGGGAAACCAATTCCTGGAAATGGCCCCTCTTCCAGTGGCTTTACATGGGAGTCCTGGCCTGGGGATTCGCCTTTGTCACCTTCCATGTCGGGCGGGCGCTCGGATGGGGCTGATCCCGGTTCCTAAGAGTTTGGGAGTTTGGGAGCCCGTGTTGGGTGTTGTTTTCAAGTATTTTATACAAATTCCGGGGTTTGGGTGTCTATCCAATGAAATCGTGAGCGATTGGCGTGAAAACCTCTACGAGGCGAAAGCGGCGGAGTTGATACTCTACGGCCGCGCGCTGGGTCTCGGTCATGGCGAGGCGGAGGACGTGCTGCAGGAGACGTTCCTCGCACTCCTGCAGAAGCCCCAGCCTCCGCTGCAGCCGGAGCACTATTGCGTTCGGAGCTTCCGGAACAGGGCCCTGAATTACCGGCGCTCGCTGTGGCGCCGGCTCACGCGCGAACTGGAAGCGCGTTCGTGGTTTGAAGGGGCCTCCGCGGAAAACCCTGCCGAACGCGCCGCCATGCGCTGTCTGGCCGAACTGCCGGTCGAGCAGCGTGAAGTCATTGTGCTGAAAATCTGGCACGGCTACACCTTCGAGGAAATCGCCGGCCTGCTGGAAACGTCCCCCAACACGATCTCGGGCCGCTATCGCTACGGTTTGCAAAAACTCAGGCTTCGATTGGAAGGAGCATATGATGAAAGAGACGAACTTGCTGGAAACCCGGTTGCGTTCCTGGCAGCCGCGCCGTCCGTCGGCAAAACTTAAACATCGGATTTTCCTCACGCCCGCGGATGCGTCCCACCGGCTGCTGGTGCAGTCGCTCCGCTGCCTGGCGCCGGCGGCGGCCGCTGTGCTCACGGCCCTGGCCGCGTTCACCCAGGGTGGAGCTGTGGCCGGGGGTGCTTCCCGCCACGTCCTGTTGACCGGCATGATGGGCAGCAACCAGGTGGAGTGCCTGCCGCTCGACTATCAACAGGACCACAATCGCATCGCGCGCATCACTTTTGATTGGACAAATCGCAGCGAATCCACTTCTAGTATAGGCTCTTTTTTGCCGGGCAGGACAAACTGACCGCCATCAAGCATGGACAAACCAGCCAAGAGCCAAAAACAAAGCCAGCCCGTCAGCACGGGCCCCAAAGCGCCCGCACCCGCCAGGCCGCCCGAGCGAGTGCCCCCGCTTTTCCGCAAAATCGATTGGGCGGCGCTCCTGATGACGTTCGCCGTCGTGGGGGTCGTCTATTTCCTGACGCTTGCGCCGGAATTGACGCTCGAAGATTCCGGGGAACTGTGCACGGGATCCTTCTATGCCGGCATTCCCCACCCGCCGGGTTATCCGTTTTGGGCAATCTACTCCTGGATGTGGACGAAGCTGCTTCCCATCGGCAACGTCGCATGGCGCGTGGAGGTGGGCGAGGCCGCCGCCGCCGCCATGGCCTGCGGCCTCGTGGCATTCCTCGTTTCCCGCGGCAGCAGCATGCTCATCGAAGGAATCGATGATCTGAAGAGCCTCGCAGCCAAGTGGGAGAACGCCATTTGCGTGGTGTCCGGGGTCGTCGCGGGCCTGTTGCTGGGCTTCGGCGGCGTCATGTGGAGCGAGTCGGTGGCCATCAACCGCATTTCCCTCTTCGGCGTCCCTTGGGTCATGATCGTGCTGCTGTGCCTGCTCCGGTGGATCTACGCCCCGCGACAGTGGGGTTACCTGTTCTGCGCGATGTTCTTCTTCGGCATCTGCGCAACCATCCATCAGACGCTCCTCGTCGCGGCCATGGGCATCGAAGTCGCCATTGCCATGGCCCAACCCCGGCTTGGACGCTACGCATTTCTCGGGAACAGCGTTCTCTTCGTCCTGGGTCTCATCCTGAACAAGCTGGGGTATATCACCATGCTCAACACCGCGGATATGGTGCTGGGTATTTACTTCGTCGTCGGGTTCAGCTCGATCGCCGCCTATGTCTGGCTTGCGATTCTCACAAAGGAAACGTTCAAGGAATTGTGCATGGACGCCTCGCTGGCGTCCTGTCTGCTCCTGCTCTCGGCCGTCCCGGTTCTTGGCCGTCCCGCTCTTCTGCTCGCGCTGGCCGCCTTGGGAACCTTCGGCTGGCTCGCCTGGGGAACCCGGAAACTGGGGCTCGAATGGCTGGTCGCCATCACGCTCGCCGTGCTCTG
>JBEKFT010000144.1:0-5189 GCA_050013175.1 Verrucomicrobiota bacterium | reverse complement strand
CATTTTTGTCGGATGAACCGCAACCACGGCAGACCCGCGTGCGTGATCCCGGAAAGCCGGGCGAGCAAACTCGTCAATGGTGTCGGTCAGGCAGCGCGCAACGGCAATAACGGCCAGCCCGAGGAGCAGTGAATGTGCAATGGTAATTGATTTGCATCCGCCTGACGAACCACGTCCAGTAGTTCTCCCCGCTGCTGATCTGTCACCGGAATGCAACTTTTCTGTCCGGTATTTATTCCACCGGGTGCTATTAGTTAGCTATGACAAGCGATGGTGATTTGCTTCGCCGCTATGCCGAGGCCGGGTCCGAAGACGCGTTTGCCGAATTGGTTCGGCGGCACCTCGATCTGGTCTATTCTGCGGCCTTGCGGCAGGTCAATGGTGACGTTCACCTGGCGCAAGATGTTGCCCAGACCGTTTTCAGCGACCTTGCCCGCAAGGCGGCGTCCGTTTCGAATCGCCAGGCCTTGACCGGCTGGCTCTACACGAGCACGCACTTCGCCGCCAACAAAGCTGTGCGGACGGAGCAGCGCCGTCGCACGCATGAACAGGAGGCCGACTCCATGCGCGAATTACTTCTCGACTCCGGACCCGAATTGGATTGGACCCGGCTCCGTCCTGCGCTCGACGCCGTGATGCATGAACTCAATGAAGCCGACCGAGAGGCGATTCTGTTGCGTTTCTTTGAGAACCGGCGGTTGGCCGAGATCGGCGAGAGATTCGGCCTGAGCGAGGACGCCGCAAGGAAGCGCGTGGACCGTGCTTTGGACAAGCTCCGCGAACATTTCACCCAAAGGGGTATAACGGCGACCGCTGCGGCACTGTCGGTTGTCATTGCCGCCAACGCCGTCCAAGCCGCGCCAGTTGGACTCACCGCCGCCATTTCTGCCGCTGCCGTTGTCTCCGGCACTGCCGTTTCCACTTCCACCGCAATCGCCGCCACAAAAACCATCGCCATGACCACCCTGCAAAAAACTCTTGTCATCGTCACCGTGGCCGTGCTGGCCGGGACGGGAATCTACGAAGCCCGCCAGACCGCACAATTGCGCGAGCAAAACCTGACACTTCAGCAATATAAAGCTCCGCTGGCCGAACAAATCCAGCAGTTGCAGCGCGAGCGGGAGCAGTTGCAACGCGAGCGCGATGACGCAACAAACCGGCTGGCGGCCTTGACGGACGAACTGGCCAGGGTGAAAAAGAATCCGACCGAAGTGTTAAGACTGCGCGGCGAAGTGGGAGCCTTGCGCCAGGAAAAAGCCACCGCCGACAGCCAGAGCGCCGTCAGCAAGGCTGTCGCCGATCCGGAAACCCGGAAAGCCATGCGCAAGCAAAACAAACTGGTCATGAGTGGCATCTACTTTGATCTGGCCAAACGTCTGAATTTGACGCCCGAACAGACGGAGCATTTTAATGACCTGCTGGCCGACCATGTCATGGACAACATGGACCTCATCACGCAAACCTTGCATGATGGCAAATCGCAGGCGGAGGTGAGGCAGATTTTTTCCGCGGCGGAAACTGCTTTTCAGGGCAAGGTGCAGGCGCTGCTCGGTGACGACGCCTCAACGCAATATCAGGATTACACAAAGAACCTCGCCAGTCCCCGGTTCGTCAATTCATTCGCGGACAGCCTGACCGGCGACTCGGCAACGATCGAAGATAAGAAAAGCCGGCTTATACAAGCCATGCAACAGGCAACCCAATCCGCCCTGGCTGCCGCCGGTCTGCCCGCCGATTTCCAGACTTATCCCATGCTGAATTCAGCCAACATCGCTTCGGACGAACAAAGCGTGCAAAGCCTGCAACTTTTGGACGGCATCTTCGGAGAGGTTGCCGCGAGCGCCAGCACGTTTCTCAGCGCGGACGAACTGAACAAGTTTCAAGATTTCAGGACCAACGTCATCAAGAGCACCCAGGCGCAGATTCTCGTGAACCGAAAACTGTTTGCACCGATTTCAAAATGACTTTCGTCGGCGCGCAAATCATTGGGCCATCCGCCGCCAGGTGGCATGAAGTGTTTTTTGCGTGGAAATTGAACAAAAGAAGAACGATGCCAGATGGCTGAACAAGGCCAGCGAAGTCATCGCCGTGAACGCCGTCCAAGCCGCGCCGGTTGGACTTACCGCCGCTGTTTCCGCCGCTGCCGTTGTCTCCGGCACTGCCGTTTCCACTTCCACCGCAATCGCCGCCACAAAAACCATCGCCATGACCACCCTGCAAAAAACGCTTATCACCGTCACCGTTGCAGTGCTGGCCGGGGCGGGAATCTATGAAGCCCGCCAGGCCACGCAACTGCGTGAGCAAAACCAGACGCTCCAGCAATCGCAAGCGCCGCTTCTCGAACAAATCGCTCAGCTCAAATCCGACAACCAAAGCCTTTCCAATCACGTTGCCCAAACCAGCCAGCCGTCTTCACTGAGCAGCGACCGGTTGCGAGAATTGCTGCGACTTCGCGGCCAGGTTGGGGTGCTCAAACGACAGCAGCGGGAACTCGAACAGCTTGCGGCCACAGCGCAGTCACAGCCGCCTGCCAGCGCCCAGCCCGCGCCGGTTATCACCTCGCAAGCGAGCACGCCTTCTCCTTTCCAGTTGCAATTGATTAGCGACGAACCGGCTGACGACACTGAACTGCTGACCAATAACGCCGGCGGCGCGGGCGGCGAAACCCTGCGCGTGCAGAAAGCGCCATTGCTGGATTACACGGCAATCAGTTCTGCCACCGTTAGCACAAACCTGTCATCCGGTGCTCCACAGATCGACATCGAATTAAGTGACGTCGGCAAAGAGCTCTTTGCCGCGATCACAAGGGAAAACATCAACAAGCGCCTGGCTATGGTCCTGGACGGCAAAGTATTCTCGGCGCCGGCGATCCGATCGGAAATCACGGACGGCAAGGCGCAGATCAGCGGCTCCTACACCGGGGAGGAACTCAGACAACTTGCGGCAAAAATCAATGACGCAATCCGCAATCAGCAGTAGCCAGGTGGCATTAAGCGCTCACAAAGAATTATGAACCCACAACAAACAACAAAAAGCTGTCGCTCAGGAACGGTGATTAGCGTCAGTATCGGCATCGGCGCAGCCATTGGAGCAGCAGTAGGCGCTGCCACGGATAACATGGCGGCGAGTGTTGCTATGGGGGTAGCCTTGGGGGCAGCAATCGGCGCTGCCCTGACCTTCACGAAGACCAAGAGTGATTGAGAGAAATGCCTCCTAACCAGATCACTGGAGCCAGAAGCCGCTACGCTGGGCAGTTGGGCGGTTGTTGGAGTCACAACGCTATGGTTGCAGGCGGGAGCGCGCTGCAAGCGGCTGTGGCTCAGTTTTTGCGATGCAATCTGAGGTTTGATTTCATGAATTACGCCCTAACTATGGCGAGGTCGTGCGCTGAGTCAACGGCGAGCGCGCCAACTGAACGGGTGTTCGCCAAATGCCGCACGGGTAAGCATGGGTGGGTTGCGCCACCGCTCTTCTTGTTGTCAATGTTCCTTGTTGCGCCCGGCGCGCGCGGGACCGTCCAGCTGACGACTTCTATTCTCACGGGAGAACGGTTCGCAATCAATTGGAACAGCCGGGGCGTGCTGGAGCAAGCAAGCCAGGTGAGCGGCCCGTGGACGGCTGTGACGAATGCGGGTCCGTACACGAATGCGATCTCGGGTGGCGCGATGTTTTTCCGGCTGAACCAGACGGTGGACGCGACGACGCTGCACGGGAAGGTGTTGTGCGGTTACCAAGGATGGTTCCGCGCGGGCGGGGATGGGGGGATGGAGTGGGACCATTGGAATCGGGATTGGAGCATACCGCCGAAGACGAATGCGTTGAACATGATCACGTTCGAGATGTGGCCGGACGTAAGCGAATACACGAACCAGTACGCGGTGCCGGGGTTCATTTACCCGGACGGGACACCGGCGTGTTTGTACAGCGCGCAGGACCAGCAGACGGTGGACACCCATTTCAACTGGATGCAGGAGTATGGGATCGACGGGGTGGTTGTGCAGCGCTTTGTGACGCAGACGCCGCCTGACAACGTGCAGACGTGGAAGACGAATGTGCTGCGTTACGTGCGTGCGGCGGCGAATCGCACAGGACGGGTCTTCTGCCTACAGTACGACATGAGCGGCGCGAATACTAACACGCTCTTCAGCCAGTTGACGAACGATTGGACTTACCTGGTCGATGGACTGAAAGTCACGCAAGACCCGCGTTACCTCTATCACAACGGCAAACCGGTGCTGATGATTTTTGGGTTCTATCCGGAACGGTTCCCCGACGCTACGCTCCCAAAGCAGATTGTCGCGTGGTTCAAGACCAACACGGCCTACGGGGTGACGCTCATCGGGAGCGGTTGGTGGGACTGGCGGGCAAGCGCCACGGGCGAGTGGACGAACATCTACCGGAGCTTTCATGGCTATTGCCCGTGGAACACGGGGAACTATTCGCTCGTGGTGAGCAATGGTGTGACCAACAAATACGCGACGACCGCTTATTGGCAGGGTGATCTGGCGGCCGCGAGGAATGCGGGGATGTTTTACCTGCCGCAGGTGTATCCAGGCTTCAGTTGGGACAACCTGCAACAGCTCCCGCCGGGGACATCCAAGATTCCGCGCCTCGCCGGTGATTTTTTGTGGAAACAATTTTACGACGCGGCGCAGGACGGCCTGGATATGGCCTACGTGGGGATGTTCGACGAAGTGGACGAAGGCACCGCCATTTTCAAAGTCACGAACTTGCCTCCCACCCAAGGTTACTTCGTCACGTATGAGGGAATGCCGGTGGACTGGTATCTGCGCCTGACTGCAGAGGGGTCGAAGGTGATCAGGGGTGAACGGGCAAACCAGCGGGCAATACCAATAGCGCCGTGAAGTCGCGCCCCCGAAACCCGTGAAGATCTTAACGATGAGGAAATTAAAAGCATTTTGAAAGTCCGGATCGACTGCGCCAAAAGGAGTGTTGGAATCGTGGTTGGAGTTATTGATCGGTTTGAGGTCGCGGTGAATAGTTTCCTTTTGATGAGCATTTGAAAGAGAACAAACAACAAGACCAACGGATTCGCATTTAGTCCGGGAAAGGGTCGCCCATTAGGGCGTCTGTCAACAGGTAAAAAAGTTTTCGTTCCCAATTGTTCTTTTATCGGGTTTGACTCGCCGCTGCCGGAGAGTTCGTTTTGCCAGGCTCGGTTCGAACCT
>JBEKFT010000143.1:0-5205 GCA_050013175.1 Verrucomicrobiota bacterium | reverse complement strand
TTTGCCGCCGACGCGATCCTGGAGGGCGTGGATGCCGGCCTCGACCTCATCGTGTGCATCACGGAAGGCATTCCTGTGAACGACATGGTCAGAGTCCGGCGCGCGATGGAGGGAAAGCGGGCCCGGTTGATCGGCCCGAACTGTCCCGGCATCGTGACTCCCGGCGAAGGCAAGGATTCCCAGGGCGGCTGCCGCATCGGGATCGCGCCCGGCTATATTCACAAAAAGGGCCGCGTCGGCGTCGTCTCGCGCAGCGGAACGCTGACCTATGAGGCGGTCTGGCAATTGACCTGCCGGGGCAGCGGCCAATCCACCTGCGTGGGGATCGGCGGCGATCCGGTCAACGGCACCTCGCATCTGGACGTGATCAAAATGTTCAACGAGGATCCGGACACGGACGGCATCATTATGATCGGGGAAATCGGCGGTTCGGCCGAGGAGGAAGCCGCGGACTGGATCAAGAGGCACTGCAAGAAGCCGGTTGCGGGGTTTATCGCCGGCGTCACGGCGCCTCCCGGCCGCCGCATGGGCCATGCGGGGGCGATCGTCAGCGGCGGCAAGGGTACCGCCGCCGCCAAAATCGCCGCTTTTCGAGAGGCCGGCATCGGCGTGGCCGCGACTCCGTCGGAGATGGCGGAGACGTTGCTCAAGATGCTGTGAGACGCAGTGAGTGATGCAGGAATGCAGGATCACTCTATCGCATGGAACGGCGGCTCACTCATCGCCCGTCCCGCATTGCATTAAATGTCGCTCATCAATTTCATTCTGGATATCGCGGGCCTGCTGCTGTGGTTCAGTTGGCGGTCCATTCCGTTCGATCCGCTTGCGCGGGCCACGCCCGCGACGCTGGCCGGCACGGTCCGGCGCGCCGAGCCGACGCGGTTGAAGCGCTGGCATTTTCTGGCGGTGCTGCTGGGGCTCCTGTTTGTGCGCGCCTTCTTTTACTGGGAGATCGGCCGCGCGGCGAACTGGACGCCGAGACTCGATCTGGGGGTTGTCGCGCCGGCCTTCCGCGGGAATGTCTTTGCCACGGCGCTGTTGTTCTCGATTTCAAGTTTTGCGCGGACGTGGATCGTTTTCCATTTTTGGCTTCTCGCGCTGGCCTGCATCAACGCCCGCGCGGCGGAGCGGGATCCGATTCAGAAGATGATTCTCCTTCAGTTGGGGAGGGTGGGACGCTGGCCGCGCGGGGTCCTGGTCCTCCTGCCGGCCCTGGTCGTCGCCCTGGTCTGGATTGCCGCCTATCCGCTGCTGGTCCGGACAGGTGTCGTCAATCCGGTCCAATCCGCCGCGCTTTTGCTGGGACAGGGAGCGTCCCTCGGGGCGGCCGTTTATTTTACGCTCAAGAATCTCATTCCGGTTCTTTTGTTTTTCCATCTGATCGCCAGTTACGTGTATCTGGGCGGGAGTCCATTCTGGGATTTTGTCAATGCCACGTCTCGCAGAATCCTTCGCCCTCTCGGCCGGGTGCCGTTGCGCTTTGGAAGGATCGATTTTGCGCCGCTGGCTGGAATCGTTCTGGTTCTGCTGGTGCTGCATGTGTTGCCGAACCTGGTGTTGAACCAGCTCGGCCGGAGGAACCTCACCCTGTGGCCGCAGTAACGGCGCCAGCGCGGCGTTGCAGTCGGGGGATGGACTCTGAATGCGCCAGTCCGGGCGGTTCCCGGCCGGGAGTCAATGGCCGCCGGTCTTCGGGAGTTTGAGCGTCACCGTCGTGCCGTCGGCCTGATTGCTTTGGATGGTGAGCGTCCCGCCGTGCATTTCGGTGAGTCGCTTGCAGATCGTCAGTCCGAGACCCAGCCCCTGCTGCTCGTGCATTTTGCGGTCGAACTGCATGTAAGCGCCGATCTTGGCCATATGCTCGGTCGAGAGGCCCCGGCCGCGGTCCGAGATGGCCAGGGTCACATGGTCCGGGGAATTATTTGTCAGGGCGACGCGGACTTGCGAGTTGGCCGGCGAGAACTTGAAGGCATTCTGCACGAGTTCGTCCACAATTTTGGTCAGGTATTCCTCGGAAATCGGCACGGGCACATCCTCCAGTTCGAGGCTCAGGTCCGCCGGACGTTTGGCTGCCTCCGCCTGGTCGCGCGCGTGCTTCTCGATCACCCCGGCGGCGGACTGCGTGTGGTTCCGCGTGAGGGAATGGAGCTTTTGGGGATCGGAGCCGAGCAGTTCGAGTTGCGCGTAGATGAGGAAGTTCTCGATCAGCCGTTCCAGACGTTTGCCCGAGTCGCAGATCACCTGGCCCATCTCGGCAATTTCCGGCGGGGGCAGATTCGCCGCATCCGCCGCGAGCATTTCACCGTACGCCAAGATGCCGTTGAGCGGTGTGCGCAGCTCATGGGGCAGCATCATGCTGAGATTCTCCCGCAGGTCGGCCAACTTCTTTTCCGCCTCCTGGCGCACGACATTGGCCTTTTTCAGCCGGGCATCGACTGCGGCATAGAGCGCCTCAATCGTAAAAGGCTTCGGGAGGTAATCATCCGCCCCCAACTCCATGCCGTGACGCATGCCCGCCTGGTCCGCCAAACCGGTCATCAAAATGAAAGGGATGGAAGCCGTCGTCGCGTCGCTGCGGAGCGAGGACAGGGTCAGGTAACCGTCCACTTTGTCCATGTTGACGTCGCAGAGAATGAGATCGGGCAATTCCTTCCGGGCCAGTTCAATTCCCAGCGCGCCGTTTTCGGCCTCGATCACTTGAAAGCCGCGCTGGCGCAACGCCAGGAGCATCATCTCCCGCAGCCACTCTTCGTCATCGATTACTAAAATCCTATTCATTCACGCCAGTTCAATCCGGGTCGCAAGCCGTCTGTCCTTCAAGTGACACAAAATGAGTCAGTAACAGGGGACACGGACACAGTGGCAAATAGCAGCAATGCGCGTGCCTTGCAAGTCGCGCGAAAGTCGCATGGAAGCAAATCAATATCAAGGAGAAGCACGCTGAGTTTCCTGCCAGCCAGGGGCGGGGAAGAGGGCGTGGGCCGGCCGTTATATCCGGCTCCCTGGCGCGCGGGCGGATCAGGTCTCTGCATTCCGGTTCAAGAGCGCCGTCAATTCCAGAAGCACCTGGCTGACACTGAGAGTTTTCAGGCCACTTCGGTCTTTGACGATGACCACGTTTTTCTGGGGCGGGCGCCAGATTGCCTCGGCGGTTTCGCCCCACAACACCAGGCCGGGAAGGCCCAGCGCGGCGGAGAGATGCGAAATCCCCGTGTCATGGCCGATGAACGCCGTGCACGGTTGAAGTTTGCGCGCGAGTTCGGGCAGAGGCAGGCTTTGAGCAACGCTCACGCGGGCCGGGGGCAATGCCGCCGCGAGCCGTTGCAGCCGCTCGCCTTCCGCTTCGCCGCCCGTCAACATCAAACCCAGGGAGGTCCCCTCGAGCAGGTGTTGCACCAGATCCGCCCATTTGTTCTCCGGCCAGTTTTTCTTTTCGGCGCCGCTGCCGGGGTGAAGAGCGACTCGACCGACAGTCGCGGGTTGAGAATCAAGCGCCAGTCGCGGCACCGGGTCCGCGTCGAAAATGGCCAGGCGTTCCAGGGGCTTCAAATAGACTTTGGCCGCGTGGAGCGGCACACATTCGTCCGGCCGGTGCGGGCCGGCGATGAATTGCGCCCGCGAGCAGCGGCTCACGTTGGTCCTGAAAATTTCGTCCGGATCGTACAGGTAGGAAACAATGAGGTCGAACTCCGAAAAATAATCGGCCAGATCCGGTTCGAGGGCGCCCCCGCGCGCGAAGAATCCGGCCAGGGCGCGCGCCTCAATGGATTGCACGCGATCCACCAGCCCCCCCGCCACGGCCAGTTGGACGATATGCGGATAGCCAAGCACCTCCAGGTGCGCGCCCGGGAACTGGTTTCGCAGCGCCGCAATCGCCGGCAGCGTCAGGATGAAATCCCCGATCGCGCCGCCGCGAATGACGAGCATTTTTCCGCCGGAAGAACTCATGATTGCAACCCTCTCCGGAGCGGGCCCTGCGCCCGGGCCGGCGGCGGGCGAATCCATCAGAATTCCAACAGGCCGAGGGCCGCCACGAACAGTCCGAAGGCGAGTCGCGCGGCGGATCCAATGCGCACGCGCTTTTCGTTGGCCGTCGCCCAGTTCAACACATCCCGCAATCGCCAGGGCGAAACGGTCAGCCATATCCCCGCAACGACCAGAACGTATGCCCAGGTTGTAATGACCCACGTCCAGCGGGTCGCCGCCAACAACGGCCTGCCCGTGTCCACCATCAGCTTCGCCAGCAGCAGGAGGACCACCGCCAGGCCCCGCACCGCGAGAAAGTCCTGAACATAGACGCAGGAACCGATCCCCACGGCGGCAAAACCTGCCATCATCGGTGTTTTGTATGCGGCGAAGTCGGAAATGGACTCCTGGCTCAGATTCCACAGAAACCAGCCGGTGCCCAGCAGCATGAGGGCCACACCCCACGGGACCGAGCGCGGAAACCTGCGCACCGCGGCGGCAAAAGCGGCAGGCTTGGCGATTCCATAAATCTGGGGCAGCCCCATCCCAAGGCCCAGGAGGATGCTAAGGGTCGAAAGCTTCAATGTCATGGCTCAGATCGGGAACAAAAGATGGGGGATAAAAGGCGCGGAAGCAAGCCGGCATCCTCGATCTGATTTTCGAAGCGCCATCTGAAGGGCAAGTTGCCCGCAGATCACCCAGAATACGCCTCGTGACGTTCTTCCTCCACCGGGTTGTCGAGGTTTAGAATCGCGGGATCTCCGTAGAGCGTGAACGAACCGGCGCGTGTGATCTTCACGTCCATGACCTGGGCGCGATGCCGGTCGGAACCTTCGAACAGCACGATTTTGTTGCATCGGCTGCGCCCCATCAGGCGCCCGGGGTTCTTCTTGCTCGGGCCTTCCACCAGGATCTGCACCTGGCGGCCTGCAAACGCGGCATACTTGCGTTTGGCGATCCCGTTGATCACTTCCAATAAACGCTGGTTTCGTTCCTCCCGGATGTCGCGTGAAATCTGATCCGGCATTCCCGCCGCGGGCGTGTCCCGGCGCTGGGAGTACTTGAAAATGTAAGCCTGGTCGAATTCCACCTCGCGGGCCAGGGCCAGGGTCTGCTCGAAATCCGCCTCGGTCTCGCCGGGAAAGCCGACGATGATGTCCGTGGTGATGCCCATTCGAGGCTGGATCCGGCGCAACCGTTCGATGATGGCCAGATACCGGCTGCGGGTGTAGCCCCGAT